>NZ_JAGGLK010000003.1:0-300000 GCF_017874375.1 Methanohalophilus levihalophilus | reverse complement strand
CGAAGTATACTCACGGTTGTCTTTTTTAAACCTCATACCATCAAGAGCGTTCTCTACCTGTAAATGAAGATTATTAAACTGACCTTCCAGTCCCAACCAGATAACCCTTGGCTTTGAAGAAGATGGGAAGACACCTACCTTCTCCATAGTACACATAAAAGGGGACAACTCCACAGTTTCCAGCTTCTCTATGATAACAGGAATCTGAGACTGTTTCACATCACCTAAAAACTTGAGAGTCACATGAACGTTGGAAGAATGCACTGCTTTGATTCCTTTTATAGAACCTAACTCAGAGAGAATCCTCTCAATTCCTTTCCGGAGATCTTCCGGGATATCAACTGCCACAAAAGTCCTGATCAAAATAATCACTTCCCCTACTACCCTAAAGGAACATGAACAATATCTAACTGACGACCCTTCACTATTTTAATGAATAAACAGTATATTTAATAAACATATAAACCATAATATCACAAAAAAAACGGGGGATGGAATGGAATCCGCTGAAGAACTTATAGAAAGCACCTTGAAACTGGCTGAAAAAAATAATGCAGCTGCAGTCCTGATTTCAGGAAAGCTACCATTCCCAATTGAAACCGATATTCCGGTTTACCAGCTCCCGGGCAATACAGATACATTTATTGAAGGTTTCATCCCCCCGGAAAGCGGAAGTCTTCACTCCATGGAAAAAAACCTTTGCAGAGAGGCTAAATCATATGTTTCCGATATTGAAAAGGCTGCTTCTATAGAACATGTCATCGGAAAAATGAAGAGAGGGATCGTTGTTGGAATTTCCATATCCGAAGAATCTGTGGCCATCATATTCCATGATTTCTCGAAGAGTGTGCTGCTTAATGCAATGCAGGAATGTGAAGAAAGAATTTCACCGGAAGTTATGAGAGCAGCGTTTCGGCTATGTCTTGAAATATCTGAAGCCGGCCGCGAAGGAAGACAGGTAGGTACGGCGTTTTTAATTGGAGATCATGAAGAGGTCATGCAGCGATCCCACCAGATGATCCTTAACCCGTATTCGGGCCATCCGGATGATGAAAAAAGCATTCTTGAAGAAAAAAACTGGGAATCTGTAAAAGAGTTTTCACTTCTTGATGGCGTTTTCATAGTATCTGAAGAGGGAGTAATCCTCAATGCAGGACGTTATCTGGATGTTGATGCAAAGGACCTCGACATTAACAAAGGATTTGGCGGCCGACATGTTTCCGCTGCCGCCATGACACGCGATACAGTAGCAATAGCTTTAACTGTTTCAGAATCCGGCGGGACTGTCAGGCTATTCATGGATGGAAAGGAGAGGGTTTCCATCGAATCTACCGACAGGCTTCTAAAAAATAATTAAATCTTGAACCTGAGGATTGCTGCAATGCCTCCGAGGGCATCCAGTTTTTGTCCTGGTTCAAATCCTGTACTGAATACCACAAGTTTTCCTTTGGAATATTCCACATTCCGGATGAACTTGTCAATATTACCTTCTTCTTCCCTGTCCTGACGCAGGTACTCATCGGCAACAAGCAACGTCTCAATTGCACCATAATCCTGTGCCTTTCGCACTTCTTCCATCCCGTATGCGGCTTTGCCATCAACAGAGATTTCCTTCAGAAGCTCATCCATCAGGGAGGCTTCCCTTGAAAGACGGGATTGTTCTACTATCCTGTCAACAGCACCTCTTCGCAATACTTCCTGAAACCCGGACATTCCGATGGACGATGTATCCTCAGTAATAATTCCTGCTGCTATTTCCGGTTCTTTGGTTTTAACATAATTGAGAAAATCTTCTTTTGTAAAACCCGGACCTGCAAGTACAATTGACTCTTCCCCTGTAAGCGGATACTTCAATTTCTCAAGAAGCAATTCAAAGAAATCATCCCGGAGAGAACCTTCACCCTTCCCGGAGGACTGCCGGACATGAGTGTATAACTCCACGCCGTAATGCCGCACAAAACCGATGTCTGCATCCCCCTCTTCTACTGCAACAATTATCACTTTCGGGCGTTTAGCTGCGGCTTCTGCTTCCTCGATCCTTTCAAGCTGATCCCCTTTCCACACTTTGATAACAGAAAGATCAGTTCCTTCCTCAATATTCAAAGTATGATAAGCACCCACATCCATACCATGCTCTATAGGGCCATGTAGCCTCAGCCGGTTTGAAAATTTGTGAAATTCAAGACTCTCAACCAGAATTCCAAGGCGAACTGTTTTTTTCTCCGATTTTTCAGGTCGCAGCTTGTCAGTAGCAGAATCGGCTTTCCTCTTGGTAAGGGCAAACACCACGTCTCCGGGCTCAATAATATACTTCAGGTGCCAGAGATCATCCAGAGTCTGTGGAACAAGAGCTATCTCACCTTCATTGCCCTTGAGATTCTTTTTAAGGATTCGCATCGGTTTACCTCATACTACCATTATTTCAATTCAGATCCACCAGGCGGAAGCATCATAGCAATTTTATCAGGTGAAGCAATCTGTTTCACAAAATGCACATCCTGCAGTTTTTCCACGTACATCCTGTAGATCTTTTTGGCAAGATCATTCTGGTTGAATTTCCCGGGAACAATCTCAATTACGTGTTCAGCCCGGGCTTGAACAGCCGATAGCGGACCACCAATTACACGGGTTTCCTTCCCAAGTTCAAGTCCTACAGCAGCACTTACAGGAACATCCCGCATGTAATTGCGATCTCCCCGAATTACAAATGAACCCTTCTTAAGATACTCCCCTGATTCAGGAGTCTTGGTTACCTGCTCTGGCAAAATCCAGTAGCAATCTCCTGCGAACTGACCAGCTTTCCAGATGCTGGAGTTTGAGACTACAAACCGGGCTACTTCATCAAGTGTTGACTGGGGAACTTCCTTGCCTTCGGTTTTTATGACTGTCATTGGGGCACCCGGTGCCTGAGTATGGAAAACAATATCCCTTTTTTCCATGTATTTCTTGACGATATCCTCGTTTGTGGTAGCATCTCGTCCCGCAACCACAAAGAAACCGTCTGATGAAACAAACCAACGGAACCTGTCATACCAGTGCTTCTTGACAAAGGCCTTTCTCTTGGCAGCCTCTTTCTTGCTGTCCCGCTTTTTCATCTGCTTACGGGTTTGCTCAATTGCTTCAAGGGCACCTTTGCGTTTCTTTTCAAGTTTCTTGACTTTTTCATAGTAAACAAGAGCATTCTGAGGCACCGTTTTTCGCACATCGATATTTGCCTTTGCACCATTGAGATTCATGGTAACGACACCTCTGGAAGAATCAATATTGACAACTGCCCTTGCAGCCTCGGATTCTTCTTTTGCGCCATCAAGAATCTTGCGAATATCCTGCCACGAATAGCCTTTTTCACGTGCTGAGGACAGGACACCAAGCAGTCCTTCAATATCCTGATAATATTCGTAAATGCGTTCAGCGATTTCGGTTAACGTATCAATTTCTTTACCGAACTTACTGATTGCATCTTCCTGTTGCTGGAGGCGACGAGCAAGAACATCCACTTTTTCTTTCTTGACGGATTCTTTTTGCTCAGCAAAAGTGGCAGCTGAATGTTTCCCGAAAAACTCATCCAGTGCCTTGTTAAATGATTCGTAGCACTCAGTTTCTGCTCCTGAATACTGCTGGAGTTCAAAGGGGATTACGTTGATATCCACGAGATTCCCATTTTGTTCTCCTCTGACAATACATGGTTTCAATTCGCCTTCAGTAAGTGGCTTGAATACCTCTTTTAAACCTTCAATCAATGACTCAATTTCTGCTTCATTAAGAGATATTGCTTCCCGGGTTTTATCGATACCGCAGCGCAGACAGACTTCTTCGGCATACACTCCACCAAGATTAAACCTGCTGGCGATTGTACGCACAACATCGGCATTTGAGGACTGGAGGATCGCAAATAATTGTTCACCATCGATGTCCAAAGGACTTGCCTGAGCCTCAGGATACTGGTAAATCTCCCCACGCCTTATACGCCTGCCTTTGAATGTGACGGGCTTCATGGGGAGGATAATACGACGTTCGTTGTCAAGTAAAACCACATTTCCCTGCCCGAAAAGCTCGACAACCAGAATGGTGGTTTCCCCACCTCTTATAATATGTATTTCCACAATCCTGTCGAAATCATACTGGTTGATGGAAAGAATCCGGCCACCCATGATGTGCTTTCGTAAAAGCATTGGGAAAGCCTGCGGAGTCGTTGGGCTTGGCCTTACGTACTGACTTAGATGGAGCCGTTTTCCTAATTCAATTACAAGATTTTGGCGCCCTCTCTTAAACATGTTTAAGGCAATACGCAATTCTCCCTCTGCCGGCTGGTAAATTTTCCCGATTTTAGCGTCTACCAGTGTATTGGAAGGATTGTTAAATTCACTAATTAGTGCAGCAACATCCGCACTCGTCATTTCTTCTTTCATATCCGATACTAATAAAGGGGAAGGTGCTAAAAAGGTTTGTCCAATAGCTTATATAAACCAAAGATGAAATAAATTAGAGCCCTCTAAGGCTGGAAGGATTATCATTCATGGATCTCAGGACAAAAAAATTTCTTAAAAATAAATTCAGGGATTACTACCAAACGGCAACTTTAGACCTGCCTTCAGAACTCCCTTCCCGCGAATGGGGCTTTATTTCTTATGATAGCATGCCCGAGACCATTATGTACAGACATAAGGCATTCGGCGCACCGGGAGAGGTTCGTGACTACCTCGTATCGATGCAGCCAGCTCATGTTTATCATTCCGTCGCATATTACCAGTATCCTGATGCACCTTCCATGAAAGAGAAAAACTGGCTTGGAGCAGACCTTATTTTTGACCTTGATGCGGATCACCTTCCCGGAGCACCCCAATCATATGCTGAGATGCTGGAAATGGTGAAAACAGAATCATTAAGACTTCTGGATTTTCTCACAGATGACTTTGGTTTCCCGGAAGATAGCATTACTGCCGTGTTTTCAGGAGGCAGAGGATACCATTTCCACATTGAAGATAAAAGTGTTCGGGAACTGGAAAGTCCCCAGAGAAGGGAAATTGTCGACTATGTTGCAGGAAAAGGGATAGATGTAAAATATCTTTATAAGAGAAAATACCTTGATGGCGATTCGGGAACTGGTACTACAACATTTAGAGATAAAACTGAGATAACTAGCAGACATGCATTGAAAAATCCAAAAATCGGATGGAGTAAAAGGATTACTGAATACGTTGCCAGCTACCTTGAAGAAGAAATGAAAAAGGAAAAGAAAGATCGATTCCAAGAATTAAAGAAGATAGAAGGATTTGGAAAGAAAGCAATTTCAAGATTAGAGAAAATTTCCGATGAACCCGAACTTTTAGAATATTTCAAGGAAACTGGAAGGTTTGATTTTGGAACTGCTGGCAATCAGCGAGGAATGATTACAAAATTAGTTGAAGTTGCAATTGAAGAAAAACGCATTCACCTTTTCAATCCGGCACAGGTTGACGAACCGGTTACAGCAGATATTAAAAGACTTATACGATTGCCCGGATCCCTTCATGGCGGTTCCGGGATGAGGGTTGTAACGCTCGGGCTTGATGAGATAGAGAACTTTGAACCCCTTTCCGATGCGGTTGTATTTTCAGAAAGGGCGGTAACAATAAAAGTTATGAAACCATTTGGGGTACAAATGAAAGGCATTGACCTGCAGGTAGAAGAAGGAGTGCAGCAGGTTCCTGAGTATGCCGCAATTTACCTGATGTGTAGAGGTGTTGCAGAATATGGATCGAAATGAGTTCAAAGGATTTTCGCGACAGGAGAACAGTTCATCCCTGAACTCTTTACCACCTGATTTTTACAACAAGGTTAATGGATACATCCATGAGCTTGAGGATGAAATCAAGAAGATCAATAACCCGCGATCCGTTGAATCAAAGATACTGGAAGACGAACTGCAGACTGCACTTAATGATGTGGAAACTATTTTCATCCGCAGGATCCGGAAAATCACTTCCCGGGCCACATCCAACGCTTTCCTGGAAGTTTCTTCCAGCGAGGATATGAGTAAACTCCTGCCTTCGGAAAAAAAGGTCTATGAAGCAACCCTTTCTGCGATACAAACCGCAAGGGAAGAATTGATTGATCCGATATTCAAGCCAAACCCTGCACTCGATGAAAACAAAGTGGAGAAAGATGGCTCTCAAGACAACCTAATCCAGAAGCAGGAAACCCTTGAAGAAGCGATTGAGCGGCCGGAAGAAAGCGAACAGACAGGCAAAAAGGATATAAATGAAGAGTACTGTCTTGTCCGAATACTGAAGGACCTGCCTACGTTCAAAGCAGCAGATAATAACAATTACACGCTTGCCGCAGAGGACATCGTTGTATTGCCAAGTCTTAACGCAAACGGATTGGTAAAACGCGGCGCAGCAATCCCTATTGAAGGAAGACGAATCAAGTTAAAAGATGTGAGATTATGAAGATTCCAAAGAGGTTCAGGACACATTGCCCGCACTGTAAAAAACACACGGAGCACGTTGCAGAGAAAGTAAAGAAGGGCAAAGAGTCAATGATGACACGTATCAGAAGGCAGAAGAAGAGACAAACCGGTATTGGAAACAGTGGTAAATTCTCCAAGGTGCCCAGTGGTGACAAGCCCACAAAGAGAATTGCACTCAGATACCGCTGCACCGTGTGCAACAAAGCACATCAGAGGCCATGCTTCAGAGCCAAGAAATTCGATTTTAAGGAGTGAAACCACAATGGCAAACCCAAAAAGCAGATTCCTTAAGGTAAAATGCAATGACTGTTCCAACGAGCAGGTAATCTTCGGAAGCGCAAGCAGGAAGGTAAACTGTGTCGTCTGTGGCAGAACCCTTGCAGAACCTACCGGTGGTAAATCCACTATTACAACCCATATACTTGAAGTACTCGAGTAAAGTGATTCCAGATGGATAGCAATAAATGGCCGGAAGTCGGTGAATTTGTCGTTTGTGAAGTCAAGAACGTAACCGACTTTGGCGCCTATACAGCCCTTGAGGAATATGACGGCAAAGAAGGATTCATCCACATATCCGAAATAAAGGCAGGATGGGTCAAGTACGTCAGGGATCACGTAAGGGAAGGACAGAAAATCGTTTGTAAGGTTCTCAATGTGGACACCTCCAGACGTCACATTGACCTTTCCCTGAAAGACGTGAATGATCACCAGAAAAGGGCTAAAATCCAGGATTGGAAGAATGAACAGAAGGCTACCAAATGGCTTCAGTTCGTTGCAGAGGAATCAAAACTCGATGAGAAAAAGCTGCAAAAACTTGAAGATACTCTTTTAGATGAATTTGGCAGCAATTACACAGCTTTCGAAGAAGCTGCAATCCAGGGCGAAGAAGCATTTGAAGATGTTAAGATCAGCAAGAAAATTGCTGCAACTATCGTTAAGCTTGCCCAGGAAAATATCAAACTTCCATATGTTGAAATTGCCGGCTATGTGGATCTTACCAACAGTGCTCCAAACGGCATTGAACTCATTAAGATGGCTCTTGAAGAGGCAAATGAAATCGACATGGAAGGTGTCAGGTTAAACATTACTTACACAGGTGCACCAAGATACCGCATAAGAGTTATTGCTCCGGATTACAAGACTGCAGAAGCTGTCCTCAAGGACTCAGCTGACACAGCCATCGCCAAGATTGAACAACTCGGCGGCAAAGGTGCTTTCCACCGTCACATCGAAGCCACCAGGTCGTGATGACTGTTGGGCCATTCGATCAGGAAATGCTGCGATTGCGGCAGGTATTCCCTCAGGGATAAATGTCCCGTTTGTGAGGGGATTACAACTGATCCAAGGCCTGCAAGGCTTTCCCCGAAAGATCCATACGGCAAATATCGCAGAATTAGCAAATGGGAAGGTAGGACATGCAAAGCACAAAAGTGAACCAGCTGAAGAAAGATGTTAAACTGGATAATCCCATCCTGCTGGTTGGACTTCCCGGTGTCGGCCACGTGGGAAAACTTGTTGTAGATCATATTGTAGAAACATTCGAAGCTGAAAAGCTTGTGGAGATTTTTTCGCCTTCATTCCCACCACAGGTACTGGTGGACGAGAAAAGTACCGTCCGTCTTGTAAGTAATTCTTTTTATACATGTAAAGCAGGGAACCATGACCTTCTTTTATTGGCAGGTGACCAGCAAAGTGCAACCACAGAAGGCCATTACGAACTCTGTGACCTCTACCTTGATATAGCCGAGGAATACGGCGTTTCAAAAATCTATACCCTTGGAGGATTCCCTACAGGGCAATTGGAGCACAAAGATGAGGTAATGGGAGCCGTCAACAATGTGGGACTTGTGGAAGACCTTGAAAAGCATGGAGTCATTTTCAAGGAAAATGAACCCGGTGGTGGAATTGTTGGTGTTTCCGGACTTATGCTTGGTTTGAGCCAGTTCCGCGATATAGATGCAGCCTGTCTTATGGGGCTGACATCAGGTTACATGGTAGACCCGAAGAGTGCACAATCCCTGATAAAAGTACTCAGCAGCATGCTTGAAATCGAAATTGATGTCAACGAACTGGAAAAGCGTGCAAGGGAAATGGAGAAAATTGTTGCAAACCTGATGGACCAAAAACAACAGCAACAACAGATGCTCCCCGACACGACCCCGGATGAAGATCTGAGGTACATCGGATAATCGCAATGATCATTAACGCAGATCTACACCTTCACTCAAAGTATTCAATGGCATGCTCCAACAGGATGGAGCTGCCCGTTATGGCTACGGAAGCTGCGAAAAAGGGCATAAACCTTGTCGCAACAGGGGATTGTATCCACCCTAAGTGGCTTGCGGAGATTAAGAAATACTCTTCTGATGATACAACTATTGAGATTGATGGCACTTCGTTTGTCCTGACCACAGAAATCGAGGACAAGAGAAGAGTTCACCACCTGCTCATTTTACCTTCCATTTCAAAAGCCGAAGAGCTTGCGGAACGAATTGCTCCATATAGCAACCTTGAGATTGACGGTCGCCCCACGGTCCGGCTCGACGGCGAGGAGATTGCGGAGATTGCCCATGATGTTGGCGCATTGTTCGGCCCTTGCCATGCATTTACCCCGTGGACTGCTATGTATGCCTACCATGACAGTCTGGAAAGTTGTTACGGAGATCTGACTGACAAAGTTGCTTTCCTTGAACTCGGGTTGAGTGCGGATAGTGATTATGCTGACAGGATTGCGGAGTTGCAGGATCTGACTTTCCTTTCCAATTCGGATGCACATTCCCCGTGGTCCAATAAACTGGCAAGGGAGTTCAACAGGTTCGAAGTTCCTGATCTTACTTTTGAAGGACTGGAGAAGGCAATCCTCCGGAAAGAGGGATACAAGTGCGTGCTTAATGTAGGATTCTATCCTCAGGAAGGCAAGTACAATGAGTCCGCCTGCATCAAGTGCTTCCGCCATTATACATTCGAGGAATGCGAGGAGATTGACTGGAAGTGCAGGGTTTGCGGAGGACAGATCAAGAAAGGCGTGTACGACAGGGTGAACGAGCTTGCGGATTACGATGAGCCACATCATCCGGATCACAGGCCGCCGTATCTCCACACCTTACCACTGGCAGAAATTATCATGATGGCACTGGGACATTCCAGCATCAATACGAAGGGTGTCAGCACAGCCTGGAATGCTTTAATTGAGAAATTCGGCAGCGAGACCACTGCCATGCTGGACGCAGACCTCGAAGAGCTGGATTTCGTGGATAGTCGCGTTGTTGACGGCATCCGGGCATTCCGGGAGGAAAAGGTCATCATCCATCCCGGGGGCGGAGGGAAATACGGCTGGCTGGAACTTCCCGGTCAGAAGAAGAAATCCAAACCGCAGAAAAAGGCAGAAAAGGAAGTTTCAAAGAAGCAGCAGAAAAGCCTTTTTGACTTCTGACAAACTCTTCGATACATTTTTAAGCCATAACGCCATCAAATCAAAACGTGCCGGGGTGGCAGAGCGGACTAATCCAACGGCTAACCACAAATTTGCCGCGGAGTCTATACGCGGCAGGCTCGAGACCTGTTTCCCCTCACGGGGTGCTTGGGTTCGAATCCCAACCCCGGCGCTTTTTTTACGTTTGAATTTGATAGGTTTTGCTCACGTGTGATTCAACGATTAAAAAAAAGAAAGGCGTTTTTTAATTCAATAAGTCGGTAAACTAGCCAAAGAAGAAAGGTTACTCTACCTTTGTGTATTCAGTCTTGTAGCATTTAGGACAGGGAGGTAGTTTGTCGGTATCATTCTCAAGCACTACTTCTTTCTTACAGAAAGTGCACATGTAGGTGCCTTTCCCGGGGGTATCGCCAGTATGGTATATCATATAGTTACTCCTAAGGATGCCGATTTAAGAAATCGATTATTTCTTGCCAATCCTTACAAATCACTTTACAGGCGATAGTATATTAATTGTTCGTTTTGTAGCGAACAAATGTACCCTTTCGGATACTCAAAAATCAGTCAAGCTTCCCGTAATGATTCTCCCACGAATCGGCTCGTTTCAGGAATTCCCCGTAACCTTCCCTGCGAATAAAATCAATGGACTGCCTGCACTTCCCGCGGGAATAGCCCTTCGTGTACCATTCCTGAATAATATCACAGGTTTCCCAGTCCGAACAGTCGGCACAGGTTTCATAACCGTGATCCCTGAAGCAGCACAGCTTCATCTTGCATTTGGCACGGTTTATGTCACGCTCCCCTGTATCGTAGCCGAGCTTACAGCCTTTGCAATTGCTGCTTTTGAATTCGCGGCAGGTTTTGCAGTAGGCACCACAGCAACCTATTTCGAGTTTTGTCATGGCTGATTCTTCTATGTAAGGAATTATAAAATGTAGAATGGAATAGAAAATAAAGTAATATTACACTATTACTTTAACAAATGCAACAAATTTCCTCTTTGAGTTTTATGTAGGGTTCTAATAAAAGTTCCAATTCTGAAAAGGAGGAAGCAATTCGCCCTTTAAGAACACCTGAAAGCATCGGGTTATCAGAATTATCCATGAAAGTTCTAGAATCTGTTTTTAATCCAATGCATTCTTTGCCATAAGCAAATCCAAGACCTATTTCCACACATGCCCCTTCATCTGGAACTCTACCATCCATTATGAAAACAATGATATCTGCTTTTTTAATCTCATCCAAATCCTTTGAAAAAATCATCTTTCCAGCTTTTTCCTTGTCAAGAGATTCACTAATCAATTCAGATAATTCATATCCATCTCTTTGTGGAAGAAATGTATGAAACCCAATGTTGGCTAAAAACTCATCTAATTTAAGGTTGAATTCTAGTTCGGCCTCTGAAAAAAGTGGCCCTGCAATATAAATATTATATGTCAAGTTAACGCCCTCTGTACTTTAATTTATCTCTACTAGGAATCGTAGCATTTGTGAAAACATACTCAAAATATCTATCAGTCATTCCTGCCAAATAATCACGAACTATTTCTGCTGGTTGAGCATTTGCAAGATAAGCTTTAGAGATCCAATCTAGATTAATCATATGCTCGTAAACTAGAGATTTTTTGTTTTCTTTTTCGATATCATTCAAAAAGTGATCGAAAAGATATGAATACATGTATTCTATTTTTGGAACTTGTTCTTTCAATTTTGGATGGTAATAAATATTCTCATAATTGAAATCTTTGAATTCTTTTACACATTGAGAAACCTCTGATGAAAAGGAGATGTGATCACCATCAGAGCTGTTATTGATAACATCCCTAATCAAGGTGTCTAAAATAAGCCAATTTATGTTTTTGCCATACTCGTAGCCAAATAAATTTTTGCAGTTCTCAGGCAGATTAATTAACTCTTTTTCAGTAATCAAATCAACCTCAATTGCATCTTGCAAATCCCTACCTAAATATGCAATTGTGTCAGATATTCTAACTAGACAACCTTCCAGAGTCAATGGAAAAACATTCTTGTCATTTTGTATATCTTTCAGCTTATTTTCAAACGACCCCCAATCAAGTTGACCTGTAGGTTTAAGGCTTTGGTTGTGAGATTCGCCATCATGGCATAAAATTCCATCAAGTGTTTGAAGAGTTAAATTACAATCTTCAATTTGATCCAAAAATTGAATGCTTTGGATATTATGCTTGAATGGCCCAATCTCATTTTCTCTGCATAACTTATCTAATATTTTTTCACCCAAATGACCATAAGGAACATGCCCAATATCATGGCCAAGAGCTATAGCTTCAATTAAATCCTCATTTAAGCATAGTGCTCTGCCAATTACTCTTGCAATTTTGGAAACTAATTGAACATGAATTACTCTATGTGTAATATGATCATTATCCATCAAGAAGAAAACTTGAGTTTTATCAATGTATCTTGAAAAGGCTTTTGAGTGAATAATGCGGTCTGCATCTCTAAAAAAGGGAGGCCTTAAGAAAGGTTCTTCTTTTTTCCCGCCATACCTTCGCACATATTCAGAATTTTTGGTAGCGTATTCTGAATACATTTGTTCTCTGTTTCTAGAATTAAGTTCAATTTGGCTCATTATATCGCTTTGAATCTCCACAAAATCACCTTTGCTATACATTAATAAAATATGAATCAATTTCTTTATTTCGTTTTTTAATTTAGTATTACTATCACCCCTACAATAAATAAATTTATCAGTTGTTGCTAAGAACTTTGATTAATTTACTAGAACGATTTCCTTTGATACAATCACTTTCTCTCATGAATAAATGTACATAATCCAAGTACTCCGAAAGTAATATGAATAAAATGAAATGGGACACTCTACAACCTTCTGCTCTCAGTAATACATCAGCAGATATGTTTCTTTAAACCTATTTTTAGTGCCCTTAGAAATTGTTATATTTCTGTCATATTTCTTTGACCATTTACTTACCAATAGATGGTATATCCCCAAAACAACTAAATCCACCCAAACCCCAGATTAAACCATGAGAGAAATTACAACTGAAATCAAAATCAAAGCCTCCCCGGAAAAAGTCTGGGAAATGCTCACGGACTTCAGCAAATTCCCTGAATGGAATCCCTTTATTCTGGAAGCCCAAGGTGAAATTGAGGAAGGTAGCAAGCTCTTGGTTCGCCTTGCAAGACCCAACAACAAAAGCATGGTTTTCAAACCCAGTGTTTTGAAAGTTGAAAAGGGAAAAGAATTCAGGTGGTTAGGTCACCTTTTCCTGCCGGGTTTTTTTGATGGGGAACATATTTTTGAGATAATACCACTGGATAGCAAGAGTGTCAAATTCATACAGCGGGAAAAATTCAGGGGAATACTTGTCCCACTTTTCTGGAAAAGTTTGGGTACAAACACAAAGCAGGGATTCAATGAAATGAATGCTGCCTTAAAAAAGAGAGCAGAAGAAGTTCAAAATTGACTTCCAGGCAGGTTTTCTGAGTGAAGAGAACACCGATCTCCCTCCAGACCGACGTCCTCCAGAACATCCATCCTCACTCAATAATATTGTCCATCTGTAACTCGAAGGTAGTCTGGACACCATTCACATCTACGGTGTAAGTGCCTTTTTCAATTCCGTACACATCGATGGGTACGTTGACGGTGTAGGGCACAATTGCCTCGGTACATGCCATGTCAGCCGGACGTTTCGTTGGGATTTCTACAGTGTAGTTGAACCCATCACGCTGCTCGTTGATACCGTCCTCGTAAACTTCCGTGCATCCGTCAGGGAGGTAGCCTGAAACCGACAGGTGGACCTGCACAGGGAAGGATTCGAGAATCAATACCTGCACGTCCTCGACAACCGCCGTCCCAGATATGAAATCTCCTTCCTGATCGTCACCAGCGTTCACTGCGATAACCGCCATGCTAAAAGTATCCTCATCTCCGGTGGTGTCCTCCCATGGTCTCTTGTAAATACCATCAATGGACTGATCGCCTGCCTCATTAATCCCGATTGTCCAGACATGAACGCCGCCTGAACCCACAAGCTCTTCTTCCTCGGGAGTCTGGATGAATTCATCCTTTATTATTTCAAGGCCGTCTGAAACCGTCAGCTCCCACTGGTAGCCTGTAGTCGGGTTTTCCTCAAGCCATACCTCAAATGAATCCCCCACTTCAATTGTTATGGTTGAACTGTCATCAGTTTCATTGTAGAATGAAGAAAGAAGAGAATCGTCAAATTCATCCCCATTTGTACCATTGTCATCAACATCATCTATTGGTGAAACCGGTTCAGTGCATCCCGGCAATACCACTGCTGCCAATGCAACTATGAAAACCATCACAATCAGGCCTATGGTTGCATATCCGTTAATCTTCATACATCATCACCTAATAGAAGAATGGAGCGAAAAGCATAAAGCCTTTCCTTAAACTACGAATCGGTTTGAAGCTATCTTCATATCGATTTCATAACTTCCGCAACGATTCCACCGGGTCAAGCTTTGAAGCCTTGTTGGCAGGATACACCCCTGCCACTAAACCAACAAATACGGCAATTCCAATGCCCACCACGAAAAGATATGGCAAAAATACCGCTGGTAATCCAACAATAGTTGCAGCCAGGTAGAATCCACCTAGCCCAAGGAGTGTACCCAGCACTCCTCCTATCAGGCCCAGGACAATGGATTCAATAATGAACAATATCAGGATATTTGATCTGGTGTAGCCGACGGATTTCAGCAACCCGATTTCCTTCGTCCTTTCAGTAACTGAAACCAGCATTATATTCGTGATACCGATAGAACCTACAAGCAATGATATCAATGCAACGGAGATGAACAGGGAAGAAAGCGAAGCTGATAGCTCATCCAGATCATCGAGGACATCCGCTTGATTGATTATAGTATAAGGTTTCACGTCCTCATTTTCCAGCTCCCTTTCGGAAACCCCGAGACTGCGGGCAAGCCGGCTGTCAATCTCATCCGAAACATCCCTCACCGAGCCAGAATCCCTGGCTGATATCCAGAAACCACCAT
The DNA here is from genome assembly GCF_017874375.1 of Methanohalophilus levihalophilus. Classification (NCBI taxonomy): domain Archaea; kingdom Methanobacteriati; phylum Methanobacteriota; class Methanomicrobia; order Methanosarcinales; family Methanosarcinaceae; genus Methanohalophilus; species Methanohalophilus levihalophilus. Next base: position 285,088 of record NZ_JAGGLK010000003.1, on the reverse strand, counting down.
AGTCCTCAACGTCCAGCATCTCGTTCATGGTGTCAATGGGTATGAATATCTGCTCTGAAGCACCGGTATCGAAAAAAAACGAATCCGGACTGTCTATGATTCCCACTATCTTGAAGCTGTGTGACACAGTCGTACCGTCACGGCGCACAAGCTCAATATCGATTGAATTGCGAAAAGGAAGATCCTGATCGAATTTTTCGTGAGCTACATCCGAACCCAAAATCGCTACGTACTTGTCCTTATCCGAAAGGAATTCCCCTTCTTCCATCCTGACGCTGGCGATACTCTCATAGTCTTCCGAAACGCCCTGTATCGTCACCTGTCGCAGGGTCGACTGATACGTCACCCCCGCCAGTTGCTGTCGGAAGGGCGACACCCCCTCTACTCCGGCAACACCATCCACAACCTGAAGCTGGTTATCAAAAAACAGGTTGATGTCCTGACTGAAAATAATAATGAAATCGGAACCAACAGTTCCCAGCTCATCCTCAAAATACTGGCTAAAACTGGCGCCGAGGCTCACGTTTGCCACAACAGCAGCAATCCCTATAATAATACCAAGGGTGGTCAGGGACGAGCGCAGCTTAGCACTCCCAATGCTTCCAAATGACAAACGGAAAGCATGACCTAATTTCAGCATCTTATACCACCCTCATTCATATCTTAAAGACTCCACAGGATCCATTTTTGCAGCTTTTCGTGCAGGATAAATGCCCGAAACAATACCCACGATCATTGCAATGCCAAAACCTAACAAAATAAGGTATGGTGGGAAGACAAACGGAACTTCAAGGAAACCATCCACAAAGTATGAAGCCACAGCTCCAACTATAACCCCGAATATACCTCCAAGCAATCCAATGATTGCAGCTTCTACGATAAACAGAGTCAATATATCCCTGTAAGTGTATCCAAGGGATTTCAGTATCCCGATTTCCTTGGTTCTCTCAGTAACAGTAACAAGCATTATATTTACAATCCCAATGGAACCTACTGCAAGCGAAATAAGGGCGACTCCTGTCAGTATTGAGGTTAATGCACCTGAAAGCTGGTTTAGCTGCTCGAGGATATCCAGTTCCGTGAATACGACATAAGGCTTTGCATCTTCATTGTCTATGTCACGACTTGGGACACCCACAGATCTTGCGAGTCGTTCATCAATGTCATCTGAAACACTTTCAATAGCCTCGACACTTTCCGCTTTTATGAAGAAACCGCCAATATCCTCCACACCCTGCATTTCCTGCATCACGTCAAGAGGAATAAAAACCCTGAATCGCGGGTCAACTTCCTGAGCAATAAACGCTGCATCCGGGTCCTTTATGATTCCTTTTACCCTGAAAGTCTGGGTGCTGACCCCACCTTCAATATTATTGATAGAAACATTGATGAAATTCTTCACAGAGATATTACGATTAAACTTCTCATAGGCGACATCCGTACCTATAACCGCAACAAATCTATCCTGGCTGTCAAGAAACTGCCCCTCTTCCATGAACAGATTCCCTACTTCCTCATATTCAGGTGTCACCCCATCAATAGTTGCACTCCGCTCCGTCGATTGGTATCGAACAATTCCGATTTGTTCATTCACAGGCGAAACTGCCTCAACTCCGGTAGTTGTCCTTACAATCTCAAGCTGGTTGTCGTGGAACACATTATTTTTCTGTGTAAAAATGACAATGAAATTGGAACCTGCAGCACCTAGTTCCTCTTCAAAATTCTGGCTAAAGCTCACACCAAGCGAAATATTGACAATAACGGCAGCTACGCCTATTATGATACCAAGAGTGGTAAGGAAAGACCGCAATTTGGCACTGCGTATGCTACCCAGTGCAATGTTAATTGCCTGCGCAAGCTTTACCATTATTTCAGCGACCCATTATCCCTTTGAAACCCTTCTTCCGGTACAGGTAAAATCCGACAGCACCAACGATAGCTATTACGAGAATAACAGCAAGTGCAGCATTGTTACTCTCTTCCTGAACATGTTCAAACGTAAGGGTTTGTATCTCAAGAACTTCTTCATGCTGGTTCAGGCCATTCCTGTAATCAACGATAACCGTAACATTCACAGGATCCGTGGTGGATAAATCCTCGGCCTTACCATCAATCTCGATGGTGAAAAGCTCATCAGGATCCATGGAACCTACAAAATACTCCTTAGGGAAGAAATCAACGCCTTCTGCCTCCAGCATTACGGAAACCGAGGAAAGGGCGTTGGGATGAATATTTGCAACATCAAACTCAAGTGTTCCTTCACCGTTTTGGAGGATAAGGGATTTGGAAGGGATAACACGAACTGAAGATGAATCCACAACCAGAGGAATCATCCAGTTGTTGTTGAAAGAATGGGAATTGCCTATCATCGCAAGATCAAGGAAATATGTCCCATCTTCAATGGCATCACTGACTTCTATATTATAGGAGACCTGCACCGAGTCCCCTGGACCAAGTACACCTTTACCTTCATATGGAACACTTGTGATTGTAATCATGTCAGTACCGGTAAGGGTTGCAGACTGAACCCTTGCATAGGTATCATAAACCTCATCATCAATCGTAATGGTGCTTGCCTGGGCCGTATTGGTAAGTGTAAAACTGATTGAGCCCTCATCTCCGGGAATAAAAACGGATGGTTCAGCAATTAAGTTTTCAAGCTCAACTGTTCCCCTGCTGTCAAAGGTTGTGGAACCAACCCTTATCTCAAAGCTCTCTTTCTGCCAGCCAAAGTCTTCGCTGGCACGGTAAAGCACATCAAAATCAGCAGTTCCCGATTTTGCATTTTCATCAACATACAGGCGGTACTCATGGATAGCTGACCTGTCAGGAGGCAGTTCTCCGAAATTCTGTAATGCATTGCTTGGTGAATCCAGTGACAACGGGTATTCCGGCTCAAGCATAATGGAAACATCCTCAGCCTCACCTGAAGCAAAATTCTCCACCTTTACCCATATACTGACATAAGCCCCTATCTCCGCAGGATAGGGTTCATACTCCAATACGTCCACCCGCAAAGTGCTGCTTGATGAAGATGATGCAGCGTCTGCAGACATCGGGACTCCCGCTACTGCAAACAGCATCAATGACACCATAAAAAATGACAATGCCTTACAATTGTTTTCCATAAATATCAACCTCGGTTAAACTGCAACATCCATACTTTCTTTAATTGATCCATCCATCAGGTAAACCACACGATCTGCATACTTTTTTGCAAGATTCGGATCATGTGTAATCATTAAAATTGTACGCCCTTTTTTGTGAAGATCGGTAAACAGGTCCATGATCTCTTTCCCGGTCTTTGAGTCAAGGTTTCCTGTAGGCTCGTCCGCAAGAATCAATGAAGGATCATTGATAAGTGCACGGGCAACGGCAACCCTCTGGGACTGACCACCGGAAAGTTCAGTAGGGCGATAATTCATCCTGTCCCCAAGTCCCACAAGCTCCAGCAATTCCTTTGCATACTCCCGGTAATTGACCCCGGTACGACTGTTTGCATAGGAAGGAAGCTCTACGTTTTCAATTGCCGACAGGCGGGAAACAAGATTGAAACTCTGGAACACAAAACCAATTTCCATACCCCTCAATCGGGCAAGTTCATTGTCCGATATCTTGTTTACGTCCTTTCCCATAATGAGGACACTCCCACAGGTGGGCCTGTCAAGACAACCTATCAGGTTCATAAGAGTACTTTTCCCGGACCCGGATGGACCCATTATTGCTACGAATTCTCCTTTTTTTACGGAGAGATTGATACTCTTCAAAACCTTGATTGTCATATCTCCTACCTGGTAATCACGACAAACATCCACAGCCTCAACAACTGCCGTTTCACTGTCATCAGGTAACTGAACCATATCCACTATTCTTTACCACCTTACTAAGAGCAATCATTTCCAATATTTTAGCAACCGGAAAAACCTGTTACCATGAGATTCCGATAAATACAAAATAATACCCGCATTTATTTAACAGTTATCAGAAATGAATTCTGAAAGGACTTATTAAATAGAATCAGAGAAATCTTTAGTAGATGATTGGTCACCACTTATTTCAAAAAGCGCTGTTGATAGCAGTTGTCTTCCTTCTGGCAACAATGCCTGCAAATGCTGCTGACTGCGATGAAGTAGCCATTACAGGTATTTACAGCGATCTGACAAGCTGTGACGTTACCATTGAATATCCTGAAGAGATCAGTGAGTTCGAAGTCCACCTTGATTTAGTGTTTGAGGATTCTGTCATCGACTCACAAACTCTTATTCTTAAAAACCTGTCCGTATCAAAGGAAACTGTTGTTTTGTACTGGGAACCTGCAACTACCGAAGATGGTCCTTATGATGTGGAAGTAAGAGTTTCCAGCGACAATGAAGTCCTGTGCGGGCAGACACATAGTTTTGTCTACGGTAACCAGGTGCTACCAATTATTACAATCGATAGCCTTATACCAAACTCAGAAGGAATCAGTCTTGCAGTTACGCCAAAAAAACCTACCATTGCAAATATCGAGTATATGCTTGTGAAGGATTCCAGAGTTGTGGATGTTTCAGTAGACGAAAAAGTTTCAATTCACACACAAACCTCAACCCACCACAAACAATGGGAAACAATTCTTAAAAGTGGTGAGGAATACAGGGGACGTGCAAAGATCTACCTTTTTGATCCATACGAAGTTGTTATTGTTGATGACAAGGCATTTACCGCTAAAGCCAACGTGGAAATAACAGACACGTATAAGGATGAGATCGGGGCAAGCGTAACCGTTAATGGAATATCACAAGTTCCTTTTGAAGGAGAAATCCGGTTCACACTATATGCAGACAATCAGGCAACTGAGCAAATAACCGTCGATGTGCCCCTACTGCTCACAGGCGATGACGAAACCATTGAAGCAATATGGGAGCAAACCTTGCCTGAGGGCGAATACACATTGGCCATTGAAGTTATCTCAGACACCGGAGAAGTCATTGAAAGAAAAGATACAGTTATAGATGTAACTGAGACAGATACGATACTCGATGACACTAATGATACCTCCGGGCAAACAGAAGAAGCTCCCGGATTCGTTGTCCTCGGTGCAATTGCTACGTTTTTTATCCTATTCCTGATATTGAATCGGAAATGAGGCCTTTCATGAAAGGAAGCCTGGAACTGTTTATTGCGCTAAGGCATATCCGAAAAAGAAAGAGACAGACGTTATTGTCAGTAGGAGCCATAGCTATAGCGGTAATGATTCTTGTGGTTTCAAATGCATTCATGGCGGGTTTCACTGATTTGTTGTACGAGTCTACTGTTAACGATCTCCCACATGTCACGGTGACTCCGCAAGATGGTGAGGAATACATTCACCTCTACCGTAATACAGTTGGAGACATTGCTGCCATAGATGGTGTAACGGCAACCTCTGTATCCCTTGAAAGGGAAGTAATACTCCAGTCAGAAAATAATATTGAGAGTGCAATGATGAAAGGAGTGATCCAAAGAGATGAAGAAGCCGTTTTTCATCCTTCAGGAGACCTGATCGAGGGAGATTTCAATCGCCTTGCATCAACTGCCAATGGTGTTGTTATTGGGGATGACCTCGCGGAAGAGCTGGAAGTGAAATCTGGAGATACCGTAGATGCATTCTTCCCCGAAGCCGGAATATCGTCATTGAAAGTTGTCGGCATATATGATACCAGAACACCAATTGATAGTGTTCTTGTATATACAGATCTGAAGATGACACAGGAATTCTACGGAACAACGGATGTTATAAACAAAATAAGTGTTCGTCTTGATGATTTTAACATGGACGCAGAAGTGGCCGAGAAAGTCGATGCCCTTGGTTATAATGCAGCCGGATGGACTGAAACCAATCCCGAAATACTCCAGACAATTGCAATAGAAGGCACGTCTAACAGGATAATCCTGGGATTCATCCTCCTTATCGCATCTTTTGGAGTTGTCAGCAGCCTTAATATGACAGTTATGGAAAAAACAAAGGAAATTGGAATCCTTAAAGCAATGGGAACCAGCATCCAGCAAATTCGTATGATATTCCTTATCGAAAGCGGAATATTAGGATTGCTGGGAGCTGCCGCAGGTACAATTCTGGGAGTAGGACTGGCTCTTTCAATCGGCAGTTACGAAGTTCCCGGGGAATTGTACCAATTTGATGCAATACCCGTTTTGATCAGGTATTCTGACATTGCCTTAACTATTGCAATTGTTTTTGCACTTAACTTAGTTGCGGGGATTTATCCAGCACAGAAGGCCGCAAAAATGGATCCTGTAGATGCCATCTCAACAGTCTAAAATAAAAAAATGAAACGCAAAGTGTATATACAAGAACAATACTTAAAGTTTAAGTAGATGAGCGGGTAAAAAACCTCTTTTAAGTACCCCCACTCCCCAACCCGCTCATACCACCCCCATTTTGGCACTATTATGATCGAGTAGAGTAGCAATACTATTTTTGTTAAAACCTTATATATACTATACCGGTTGGAATTTTTGACGCAATTCAATTTTTTAATATGATTTCAATTTATGCCATATATATTTAATTCCTTGAATATACGAATGACTGATTCTGAGAGATTTTCGCTGACTTCAACTGATTTCATAAGGGTGTTTTCCTGCCTGACTTCACAGCCGACAGACTCAATATCCTTTATATCCGAAGTGTCAGTCGAATCTATTACCATAACGTCCAGGAAATCAGCATAGCATTCCGCGACTCCTTTTGAAGATACATCATATCCTTTTGCTGCCATAAGCTTCCCTGCGGGCCCACTAACCGGTTCATTCCCGATGATGGGACTTATTGCAACCACATTTTTACCTTTAAGGATATCAACCATTCCCGGCAAAGCAATAATTGGTCCGATACTGGTAATCGGATTGCTGGGCCCAATCAGGACATTATCCTCTTTTTCAAGAAGCTCCAATACAGAAGGAGATATTGAAGCATTCCGAATACCATCAATTGTCACGTCCAGAACATCAGGTTCACCACGTTTTCCCACCCAAAAATCCTGGAAATGAAGTTTTCCTTCAGGGATGCTTATGTATGTTGAAACAGGGTCATCAGTCATGGGATAAATGCCTGCAGAAATACCGAAATGCCTGCACAGCTCACGAATGCTTTCTGTCAACGATAATCCACTTCGCAACAGTTCCGAGCGCATGATATGGGTGGCCCTGTCAACATCGCCTATCATCATGCCTTCATCAAATCCTGCATCCAGCATCGACTGATGGGTCTGGAAAGTGTCGCCATCTACCCCCCACCATTTGCTCCGGTCTATTTTTTCAGAAAACAGATACAATACAGTATCTATGTCCGGAGTTATCAGGTTCCCGCCTACCCAGATATCTTCTGCGGTGTTGACAACCACATGAATATCCTCATGCGGCAAAACACGCTTCAATCCGTCAAGTAATTTGGGAGTCCCGGTGCCTCCTGAAAAAATAATCATAATGAAAATCTCCATTGCAGTAGCAGAAACACCATTATATGAGAAACACTATTTAAACCATATGAAAGTCGTAAGGGATCCTGTACACGGATACATAGAGCTTGATAAACTTGCGGTTTCTCTTATCGACACATCCCCTTTACAAAGATTGCGGAGAATACGACAACTCGGATTCTCGAACCTTGTATATCCGGGGGCAAACCATACTCGTTTTGAGCATTCCCTCGGGACAATGCACCTTGCATCCATGCTTACAGAAGAAATAGAAGCTACTGAAGAAGAAAAAAACGAATTGAGAGCTGCTGCACTGCTTCATGATATCGGACACGGACCCCTTTCCCATGTTACGGAAGACCTTATCGAGAAATATACACGAACAAAACATGAAGACGTGAAATCCATTCTCAAGAAGGATGAAATTTCCTCTATTTGTGATGAGCATGATTTAAGCGTTTCAACCATTGCGGATCACATTATGGGAAAAACAGCTCTCGGCCAGATTATCAGTAGTGAAATTGATGTGGACAGGATGGACTATCTCATCCGGGATGCCCATTACACAGGCGTTGCCTATGGAACAATAGATCATATACGGATGATCCATAAAATGCAGTTCCATGAAAACAAGCTTGTGGTTGCTGAAGGTGGACTCAATGCCGCTGAGTCGCTCCTTGTATCAAGATTTCTCATGTACCCCAGTGTTTACTTCCATCATGTTTCACGTATCGCGGAAACAATGTTTAATCGCGCCGTGGAAGATCTCATATTGAGTGACAAGCTCAACCCCCGAAGGCTGCAGAGGATGGACGATAGCCAGATATTTGAAGTTCTTCGCAATGATAACGGGTACGCCGGAGAAATGATGCAGAGAATTAACGAGCGTCACCTGTACAAACGGGCGCTTTATGCTGGTTTTGAAAGCGTTGATGAGAAAGTGCTCAAGCATCGCAAGAACGTTCACCGGATTGAAAAGGAAATCGCAGAGGATGCCGACCTCGAGGAAAAGGACATCCTGATAGACATTCCCGGGCTTTCACAGATAGAGGAAATGAATGCCCAGATAAAATCCAACGGGAAAATGCTCTACCTTGATCAGGCTTCACACATTGTTGCAACACTGGAAAATGCACATCGAGATAACTGGAGAATGGGTGTTTATACCCCGAAAGAGCATCGTGACAAGGTGAGGAAAGTGGCAGAAAGCTTTTTTGATGTGAAAAAGCAAACCAGGCAATACCGGTTGACTGATCTTTGAGGAGGCCCGTATGAAAGAAATTAAAAAGATAACCTCAAGAGGAAAACTGACTCTTAACTATATGCAGCTTGGGGATGATCTCATTGCAGTTCTTTCTGGTGGAGATGAGCACATAGGAGCGGCGGCTGTTTCAACATACGACAAAAGCAAGAAGTTCGCTTCATCTTCAGTCATCACACTTCCGGGGCACCTGGACGATATTATCAGCCAACCACTATCAAGGCTGATTAGTGAGGCAACCTCAAAAAACGTAGTATTTATCACGGGAATCCATTTTGACAACATTACCAAAAGGGAAATTGAAGAAATAACAGCAGTTTCTTATGAGATGGCAGATGAAATGATCACTATGATGGAGGGAAACTAAATGGAAGTTGCCATAGGCATAAGCGGGGCATCCGGTGCACAATACGGAATCCGTTTACTTGAAGTACTGTCTGAAATGGGAGTCACGACCCACCTTGTAATTACAAACGCGGCAGAGAAAATTATCAACATAGAAACCGATCATGATGTTGAAAACATCAAGAAACTGGCATCTGCAGTTTACGATGAAAGGGATTTTACAGCCCCGATTGCCAGTGGATCCCACAAATATGATGCACTCGTTGTGGCACCATGCAGCATGAAAACTGTTGCAGCAATTGCAAATGGTTTTTCGGACAATCTTATTGAAAGAACGGCTGATGTTTGCCTGAAAGAAAGACGAAAAGTCATTCTCATGGTAAGGGAAACACCATATAACCAGATTCATCTTGAAAATCTCCTCAGGCTCAAACAGGCTGGCGCAGACATCCTGCCGGCATCCCCTGCATTCTACAACAAACCTGAAACCATTGATGATCTTATTAATTTCATGGCGGGAAGAGTACTGGATCTTTTGGGAGTTGAACACGACATCTATAAGCGCTGGGAATAACGCCCAACAAAGGCTTCTTTCAATAGTTAGGTATATTTACTAGAAGGTGTATGTAAGGGTCAGACAAGGCGGGATAGTAGGGTAGCCTGGTCCATCCTCGAGCGTTTGGGACGCTTGGACTGCGGTTCAAATCCGCGCTATCCCACCAAAATATCTTTTTTGTGGATAATTTTATAAGTATCAACTCCAATTTGCCAGCCATGGCTCTGAAGAAGATCAAGCTTTTTGCCAATTTGCGTGAGGTTGCAGGAGCTTCAAGCGTTGAGGTTCCCGGAGAAAACATCAACGATCTCCTCATAAACCTGATAGCAAAATATCCATCACTGGAAGACATGGTCTTGGAAGATGGAAAAATCAGGGGTTACATCAACATACTCGTCAACGGAGACAACATACAGCATCTTGACGGCCTTGAGACCAAAATTTCAGATTCCGACGAAATTGCTATGTTTCCACCAGTATCCGGTGGATAACGATATTTGTAGTGGAGGACTGGTGTGAAAATACCTCTTCCTGTTTTTTATGTAGCTGTAGGCGGATTTCTGGGTTCTGTAAGTCGCTTCCTGGTATTCGAATGGCTGTACAATCCAATAGACACTTTTTTTGTTAACGTGGCCGGGAGTTTCCTTCTTGGACTGCTGATATACTATTTTGAATATACAGGATCTTCCTACTCTCAACTGAAACTATTCCTGGGAATAGGGTTTATGGGCTCATTCACCACATTTTCCACTTTTATTATGCAAACAGTAACGATGAATCCATTGCTGGCAATGGCAAATGTTGCGGGAAACATAGGGATTGCCATGTTTGTCGTATACCTCGCACGCACAGGATCATTCCTTTATCAAAGAAGGGTGTGGTAACAATGGCAATATTAACAAGTATGCTGCTTGTGGGACTCGGGGGAAGCATCGGAGCTTGCCTCCGGTTTCTTGTTTCCGGAGCCATGCCTTCAATCAATGGGCTACCCACAGGAACCCTTACCGTAAACACAATCGGAACCTTTATCCTCGCTTTCTTTACGTATTCCACAATCGGAAGTGACATCATTTACCCGGTAACAATCGGTACACTGGGTTCGTTCACAACCTTCTCCACCTTTGCCTACGAGTCATTCCACCTGATGGAAGAAGGTTCATTTTATCTCTCTTTCACAAACATAGCTTCAAATGTGACATTTTGCCTAATTGGAGCAGGATTGGGATGGTTACTGGCAACCTTAATCTAATCCCAGTGGCATAACAGCAAATGGGTGAGAGATTGCAACATGTCCTCATGATTTTGTACCTGAGTGAAAATGATCAAATTGACGGAAGGCCTGCATACGAAGCAGTTATCGAATTACTAAAAGAGAATAAAATTGCAGGTGCGACTGCTTTTCGTGGAATTGAAGGTTACGGAGTCCACAGCAAGATACATACATCCAGCATACTTCGGCTGTCCAGCGAGCTTCCTGTAGTCGTTCAGGTGGTTGAAAAAGAAGAAAAAATAACAGAGATTATTCAGATTCTTAAGGGACTTCTTCCCAATGAACTAATAATAATCCAGAAAATAGACGTAGTTTCGGGCGAAGGAGTTTAACTGTTTTTTATTAATAATGGACTTTAAAGTGTTCTTTTGTGCAGGACGAAATGAATGAAATAGAGGAAGAAGGTTTTGGAGATCTTCTCAAATATACAATTCCCGGATACCTGATGGGACTGATTGCTGCCATATTTCTTGATTTTCAGGGACAACAGACAAATCCTTTCGGGCAATGGATTGTCAGGACGCTTTCGGGGGAAGGAGAATCAATTCTCGAAGGAGTCTATGCGATACGACAGAGAATGGGCAATATGTCGGGAACCATGGCCCAGGCATATGGATGGGGAAAGCTTTTCGGACTTGCCATTCCATGGATAATCGATATTGCAAGTCGGTTAGCAGGTGTTGATGTTTACGGGATACAGGGATTTTACATCCCTTACTTTTATGCACTAAGTGACCAAATCGGAGCCAATATCTCCGGCATGATTTATCTTAGGCGAAAAGAAGGTTCCTTGAATCAGGCCATGGTTGCATATACAAAGCACCCTGTCATGATGGCGAGTCTGGCCATCATTTTGCTGGTACCTATAGGCCTTCTGTCTGCACGCATACTAGGATTTAGTCCTACTACACAGACATTTACAGCATTTGAAACAATTGCTGCAAACTTGTGTTGGGTTCCCGTGGTAGTAGGATGGTATGTGGGGAAAAGTAAAGCAAATTGATACGGAATCAGATGAAGGGATTCTACCCTCACCTGTAAAGTACGACTGCACGACCTCTGACATCAATAAGTTCACTTGAAGTCAGGCGGCTGAGTTCTTCACCAATTGCTTTTACATCCATCTCTTCTTCCGCGCTGCGAAGAACCTTGATTTTAATAAGCCGGCGAGCCTTGAGTTGTTTCTTTATTTCATCAATAACTGAATCATCAAGTCCCTTTTTGCCAACATTAAGCAGCGGTTTTAGCTGCGAAGCTTCAGATCTGAGTTGCAGCTGTTTAGCCTTATCCATTATGAACACCTAACGCCAGAAAGTGTGATTTGGTATATATAACTGCCCCATTGAGGAAGATAAGGCAATCAATCTCCAGCTTTAGAAAAAGTTATTCCCGAATCCTCTATGACATAGTCAAACCAGGGAGTAGGGCGCGGAGACAAACCCACAACCCGAATCATATGGCCTGATTCATGCTCTTTTATTTCGATCATACCATCAAACAACTGTTTGAGGGTTGCTATTGTTTGCGGATCGTGCATTTGGTCTTCCACAACAAACAGGCCTAGCCCTTTTGCAGCCTTGATCCTTCCTGTAAATACGTGAAGGAAACGGAAAACCGTCTGTAAATTGGAATACATCAAGACGGTTGAAAGGGAATTAATGCACAAGCGAATTGGAGGATTTTCTTTTTTCATCCAGAGTTCCTCAAAATACTGACTGATACGAACACCGATACCTGTAAGATCTACAGGACTCGATACCCTTTTGATGTTGTCAGTATCCTCTGCGGCAATTCCGAGAGTCTTGGTTACACAATCCACTATACCCAGACTGGATGTATCCATATCAGGATCATGTTTCAGGAACCATTCAAGAACATTTTCACCGGGTTCGCGGGTCGAAACCAAAACAGAAGCATTGCTGTCGTCTAATCCGGTATAAAGTATGTTATTGACAATACTATCCTTTCCACTCATAGGAGGACCTAGGAGCATAAGGTTAGTCCCTTCCTTGATGCCACCAATAAGATCATCAAGTTCCTTTATTCCCAGCAAATAGCCTTCCATGCGCATCTTCCAGAATGCTGAAGAGTTAATAAATCCTCATAAATATGATTATCATGACTATATGATAAAATCATTAATAACACTTCCCTATCAATAAGGGAAGATTCTAAAAAATGTTGTGAGTTATATATATAGTTTAAGGACGCTACGTCCTGATCAGTCGGGGAGATGCCTCATTATATGCCCTGCCTCCGGAAGGATAATCTCCTCCATCGCAAGTTCCACTGCCTTTGGCGATCCCGGAAGACAGAAGATTGCAGTACCATCCGATATTCCGGCGGCTGCCCTTGTAAGTATAACAGCTGATCCAATTTGATCAATGCTTTTATACCTGAATAATTCTCCAAAACCAGGCAGGGATTTACTGAATAATGGCGTCAAGGCTTCTATCGTTACATCAGATGCTGCAAGTCCGGTCCCCCCGCTTGTTACAATAACATCCGCAGTGCCCAGATAACCCCTTACTGCAGCCCGAATTAGATCAATGTCATCAGAAACAAGAGAGTAACCTATCACGTTGTTACCTTCTTTTTCGATGGATCGTATCATCTTTTCCCCGGAAATATCTTCAGCTTTTGCGGGAGAATCCACTGATCCGTAATCATTGTAGCGTGAAGTGGAAACCGTGATTACTGCAAACTTATATGAGTTCAGGGTTCCCTTCTTATGTTCTTCAACAACTGAAGTCATGGTCATGAATATTACCTTGAAAATATTAAAGCCATTTGTCGTGTGTTCGGCCCAACCACCAATAAGGCTTATAAACCCCTACGTAATAACGGAGCCCATCTAAAGGTAACAAACCACCAAATTAAAATACGAAAATCACAATAGGTAGCAGACCGTTTCAGAGATTAAATTTCTGCTATACCAATTATCTAAGGAGGCCTATATTCCATGGTAAGAAAACCAGCAAGCATGTACAGGAACATTAAACAGCGCTCATACACCCGCAGGAAATACATGGGTGGTGTTCCGGGAAGTCACATTATTCACTACGACATGGGTAACAAGACTGCCGAGTTCCCAATTAAGTTATCACTTTTAGTAGAAGAGAAATGCCAGATCAGGCACACAGCTCTTGAAGCCGCACGTATTACATCTAACAGACACATGATTGCAGCGGCTGGCCGTACAGGCTATCACCTGAAGCTCCGTGTTTATCCCCATGAAGTCCTCAGGGAAAACAAGCAAGCAACCGGCGCGGGTGCAGACCGTGTGTCCAGTGGTATGAGAGGAGCGTTCGGCAAAGCCGTAGGCACCGCAGCAAGAGTATCCGTAGGACAGAAAATCTTCACTGTTTCCGTTAACAAAAATCACTTTAAAGAAGCAAAGGATGCACTGCGCAAGGCAGGACAGAAGATTCCCAGCCCTGTAAGGATCGTTGTTGATCAGGGCGCGGAACTTGTTCAGTAAACCCATGAAGGAATTTAAATGGAAGATTACGAAGCCCTTCTTGACAGGGCAATCGAAAACCTACCTGACATAGAAACGACGGATGCAAGGTTTGTAATTCCGGATCCCAAAGTATTCATTGAAGGGAAAACCACAGTCCTTGATAACTTTGGCCAGATAGTCAGCGTTCTCAACCGGGAACCCGACCATCTTATGAAATACCTGACCCGCGAACTGGGTACTGCGGGAAAGATAGAAGGTGCGAGAGCCATCTTCCAGGGTAAATTCCCTTCAAACGTCATCAAATCCAATATTGACGCCTATGCTGACGAGTACGTGATTTGTTCAGAATGTAACCGTCCTGACACACAACTCGTTAAGATGGACCGCGTCATGATGATGAAATGTGCGGCATGTGGTGCCCACAGACCTGTTAAGAAAAGGAAAGCTACTGCTGCTGCTCCTGTAGCCGCTCTTGAAGAGGGCAAGGAGTACGAAGTTAAAATCGAAGCAGTCGGTTCCAAAGGCGATGGAATTGCCAAAGTGGCCAAGTTCACAATCTTCGTGCCACGTGCTATAAAGGGCGATGTGGTAAAAATCCGTATTAAGAAGATCAGCGGAAACATTGCTTTTTCCGAAGTCGTACAATAAGATATCAGGGGATTACCAAATCCCATAACAGGATGAAAGGATATGGGAAATGCGGATAGCGGGAAAACAATTCCGGTGGTTTCGCTTCCTGGCCTTTCCATAGAACTGGACAGCACTGAAAGTTTCTCACAACTCAAGGCGAAGGGAAAACTCAGTGCCGTCTGCAAGCCTTTTTTGAAACGTATTAATGATCGCCTGAGAGAAGAAAAGCCTGCTCTTGTAAAAGAAGATAGTGTTATAGCTTCCACATGGTTGCCCCCTATCCCCAGCGGGCCATTCAAAAGACTTGTCGCAGCAGAAGTGCAAATGGCACTTGGAAAACGAATTCCTGAAACGGTTTCTTTTGAAATTACAAGGGAATGCGGCTGCAAGTGCGATCATTGTTTCATGAGCAACGGGGAAGGGGAACTCGAGACTCCTGTCCTCAAGAAGGCAATTGATGAAGTCATTGAAATGGGTACAACGGTGATTGTTTTTACAGAAGGAGATCCACTGCTCAGGAAAGATATCTTTGACCTTATCCGGCATGTTGATCAGGAAAAGGCTGTTGTCAACATGTACACACCCGGAACCGAGATGACTCCGGAAGTCGCACAGAAACTCAAGGAATCCGGCCTCCATAATCTCCTGATTAGCATTTATTCAACTGATCCTGAAAAACATGATTCAATCCGTAAACTTGAAGGCGCCCACAGGATGGCAATCGAAGCAATGAAAATGGGACTTGATGCGGGATTACTCGTAACAATGTGCACCCACACTTCTCCCTCCAGCTTCCACGAACTTCCCGGGCTCTATGAGCTTGCAAAGGAGATCGGAGTTCATGAATTCTCAATCTGGGAAGCTGTCCCGAAGAAGAAAGACGACCCTATCCTGAGTGAAGCTGAGAGGGTAAGCATTCTTGAAATGTACCAGCGGATTAATTCAGATCCGCAAGGACCTCGTATTTTCGCAAACAGCTATTTCGAAGGGGAAATGCTGGGATGCATGGCAGGAGAACGATGGATGCATGTTTGTGTTGACGGAGAAGTCAAGCCATGCCCATATATTCCATTCAGCTTTGGAAACGTAAGGGACAAATCAGCAAAAGACATCTGGAAGAAAATGAAGGTGCTGACACACCCCAGACATGGAACAGGATTCTGCGTTATGCAACACCCGGATTATCTTAACATGGCTGCAAAGATTCCCGACGATGCGCCAATTCCATATCCCTTCGATATGATAAAATAACAGGACTGCCATAACGGGCAGGGAAGCAAGAAAAGGAAACCAGAGGCTACCTATGAATTCAAAACTTGATCCGTGGGGTTCATCAAACATCGACGATTATTCAAAGCTCTTTGATGAATTTGGAATTCTCCCTTTTGATGATATTTACAACAATGTACCTGAACCAAGCCACTATATGCGCCGCAAGATTATTTTCGGCCACCGTGGATACGACAGGGTGACAGAAGCCATGGCAGAAGGCAAACCATTTGCAGTAATGAGCGGATTCATGCCTTCCGGAATGGTTCACCTCGGCCACAAAATGGTTATGGAAGAGATCATCTGGCACCAGAAAATGGGGGGAGATGCCTTCGTAGGTATTGCGGACAGGGAAGCCCATGCTGTAAGAGGTTTTTCATGGGACAAATGTCGGGAAATCGGAGTTGAGCAGTACATACTCAGCCTGATAGCCCTTGGTTTTGAACCAAGTGGTCACATTTATTTCCAGTCCGAATCAGACAATGTTAAGGATCTTGCCTTTGAACTCGGGGTCAAGGCAAACTTCTCTGAACTAAGCGCTATTTATGGATTCAACGGTCAAACAAATGTTGCACATATGGTGAGTGCACTTACCCAGAGTGCCGACATATTGCAACCACAGCTTGGAGAATTCAGCGGACCGAAACCCACAGTAATTCCTGTTGGTTCTGATCAGGACCCACATATTCGCCTCACAAGAGGACTTGCCAACAGCATGAACATGTTCCGTATCGAGAAAAGGGAAGACCTGAAAGGAAATCCATACATGAGCATCCGCAGCAAGGCTGCACCTGAAGGCGCTTTGCAGGAAGTAGCAAAAAGGATGCCATGGAAGACAAAGGTCTTCGAAGGACATGTCGATGTTTTCGGAGTTGATGACAAACAAAAACTCAAGGAAATCGCCAGACAGGCTGAACTAGATCTTGGAGGATATTCATTCCTTCCACCTGCATCCACATACCACAGGTTCATGTCGGGTTTGCAGGGAGGGAAGATGTCAAGCAGCATTCCGGACAGCGTAATTTCCCTTACCGAGGAACCAAAGAAGGCTGCCAAGAAAGTCAAACGTGCAAAGACCGGCGGGCGCATGACTCTGGAGGAGCAGAAAGAGCTTGGCGGAGAACCAACCAACTGCTCAGTTTACGAATTATTCATGTTCCATCTTATTGACGATGACAAGGAACTGGAGGAAATCCATTCCGAATGCGTTGAAGGTACACGCATGTGCGGCCATTGCAAGGTTTATGCCGCCGAACTAATGTCCGATTTCCTTACTGAACATCAGGAACTCAGGGAACAGGCACGGGACAAACTTGACGAATACGGACTCTGAAGGTAATATCCATGACTACCAATCTCACACTCAATGAAAAGAAGGTTTTACTCGCACTTAACGAGCTAAAGGAAACAACCCCTGAAGCGCTGGCAGGAAAAGCAGAACTGAAAGTGGAAAATGCAACACAGGCTGCATTTCTGCTTGAGGAAAAAGGACTTGCCGGAGTAAAAGATGAGACCTCGGAAAGCTTCAGTTTAACCAGCGAAGGTAAAACATATGCATCCGAAGGCCTTCCTGAGAGACAGGTGCTAAATGCAATCGATGCACCAACCCCAATTCCTGAATTGCAGAAAAAATTATCACCCCATATGGTGGGAATTGCTACTGGATGGCTCAAGAGGAAAGGATGGGCAAACATCGAGCAGGGAAAGATTGTCCCGAACGCCGATGTACCGGAAGGTGATGACGAAGTTTTCCTGAAAAATGCAGGTGAAGGGGATTTTTCAGTAGAAGACACAGGTGCTTCAAAGAAAACAATTGATGATTTACTCAAACGCAAACTTCTCGAGAAAATCGAGACAAAACAGCGTACAATCAGTATCTTAGAGGAAGGTCTGGATCTTGCCGCTGAAGGTATCAGCCTTGAGGAAGATATTACACAGCTTACCGGCCAGATGTTAAAAAGTGGAGAGTGGAAAGGCAAATCATTCCGTCCTTACAATATCGAAAAACCCCCGAGGAAGATTTACGCTGCAAAGGCACATCCATACCAGCGCCTGATTGATGAGATGAGGCAGATTTTCCTTGAGATGGGATTCACTGAAATCAAAGGTGACATCATCCAGAGTTCATTCTGGAATTTCGATGCCCTTTTCCAGCCACAGGATCACCCAGCAAGGGAAATGCAGGATACATTCCACCTTGACACAACTTCCGATCTTCCGGAAGATTATGTTAAAACCGTGTGTTCCATGCACGAGACCGGAGGAGATATCGACTCCATCGGGTGGGGAGGAAAATGGAGCCCTGAAATCGCAGAGCGTAATGTACTCCGTACACACACTACAGCTGTCACAATCAAGTACCTTTCAGAACATACCGAACCTCCGGTAAAAGCATTCTGTATTGACAGGGCATACCGCAGGGAAACCATTGATCCTACACATACACCTGAATTCGAACAGCTTGAAGGTATAATCATGGACAGGAACATGTCCTTTGCCAACCTTCTGGGATGCTTGAAAGAATTCTATCACCGTATGGGATTCGAGAATGTCCGATTCAGGCCCGGTTACTTCCCATACACCGAACCCAGTGTGGAGCCGGAAGTATACGTTGATGGTCTTGGATGGGTGGAACTCGGCGGTGCAGGTGTATTCCGGAAAGAAGTCACAGAACCTCTGGGAATTGATTATCCGGTACTTGCCTGGGGTCTTGGCGTCAGCAGGGTTGCCATGCTTAAAATCGGTCTCAAGGATCTGCGTGATCTGTACCAGTCCGACATAGAGTGGCTTCGTTCAAGTCCAATTTGCAAGCTTTAATCCCTTGACAAAATCTTCGCAAGCAGTGATTTCTTGATATCCACTGCCTCGTAGGGGCATAGCTCGCGACAGCAGTAGCAAAGGATGCACTGCTTGTCATCTATTTTAAGTGAAGACCCTTCTTTTTTGATGGCATCTGCCGGACAATTGGATACACAGGCTCCGCACAACTGGCATCTGAAGGTGTTGATTTCTGGATTTACTTTATAGGCTCGTCCTACTATTGAGGTAATCCATGGAGGCAAAAGACGAAGAACCCCTCGGGGAGGGCGTTTGAAAGATACTGTCACATCCTCAATAGGAATACCCGTAATTTCCAGATCCGTATCCAATCCCTTTCTGGCAGCAACCCGATTTGTAGGAATATCCATTTTGTCGAATCCCATTACCTGCGCTGCAACAATGTCCAATGCAAACGAATTGGCGGAAGCAATGATTGCACCGACATGTACCGGGGAACCCCGGGACGGACCATGCCCTTCCATACAGAGAACAGCATCCATAATTGAAAGCTGCGGAGTTGCAGCGGAAAAAATCTCAAGAACTGCCTCACTGAAAACATCAGGATCTGCGAGAAGGTGAGATTCCTTGCGTATCTTCAGGGGGACGGTTCCGAACATGTTCTTGACAGCCCCGGTCATGAGTGTCAGCTCATGGGTTTTTAGCTTGGGAAGATTGATAACAACATCTGCGTCCAGAACATCCTTGCTGATGTAAAGTTCAGGAAAGTGTTTTGCGCCCGGAACTTCAACCTTTCTGAAACCGTTTTGCTGGAAATTGACAACATCCCCGCCAGTGTTGAGCGTAGACTCGCCAATTCCTGATACTTCGAATGCTTTGGCGGTTGCTCCCGGATGAGTGATTCCTGCACAGTCTCCCACCATGGGAATTCCACCGGCTTCTATCACAAGATCACAAACTGCCGCCACAACTTCAGGATGGGTTGTAACTGCATCTTCCGGCACATGAGCAGCAAGCAGGTTGGGTTTGATCAAAACACGATCTCCCGAATTCACAAAACGTTTCATCCCACCAAGTTCTGCAACTGCTTCCCTTACCGCTCCTTTTGCAGCGGAATAATCCGGACAGGAAGCAATGACCACCCTGTTATCCATCATCAAGGACAATATTATTCACGTCTGTTAAAAGCGTTTTGGGATGCCTGCTTCGCATAAACAATACCCATGAGGTGTGAAGGAATTGCGCCGATTGCTGTGCAGGTTTCACAGGAAATTCCCTCGTTTGTGATATCAAGATGTAGTGGAGCACGTTTTATCAGATCCCGCGGAAGTCCTTTCCGCCCCAATCCCACAAGGAAAAGGAAGGAATTGCGATTCAGGATTTCGTCTGCCATTTCAAAAGTAGTAATCTTGAAGGAAGGATCCGGTTTGGAAGTAGTTGCCACAAGCTTGCCGAAATGGGAAGGGAAGCCTTTTTTCGGTAAATCCCCAACGAAAAAGTGCCCTTTTTCATTGAGTTCTTTCAGGTAAGATCCGGATTCGCCTATTGTGGTTTTTTCCACAACATAATCCACAAGCTCATCTTTTTCAATCTTGAATGGAAAATCAAAAAGAGCAAGACTAAATCCATATGCTTTGCACATAGGAGCAGCTCTTGCAATGGCACGATAATGAGCATCAAGCACCTTTATTTTATCATATGTGTTGACAATTCCAAGTGTCAGCATTCGTTATTCTCCGCCTTTTTTGAAATAAAGGAAATGTTGCCTGCATGACTCGAGGCGACTGCAATTGCGACAATCTTCCCACAATTCTTCTTTTCCTTTGTCTTCAACTTCCTTAAACCCCTGCTTCAGGAAAAAGTCAGGAGAGGTTGTCCTTACGTATGTTGTGCCGCTCATACGGTTCATTGCATGAAGCAAAAGTGATTTTCCAATTCCTTTTCCCCGGTAAGAAGCATGAACTGCTACAGAATGGATTTCATTGAATGGCTCTTCCAGACAAGAGATTACACCTATGACTTTGCCATCAACTTCTCCAATTATGAAGTTTGAAATATCCACATCATCCCGGTCAAGGAAATAGGTGGAAAGTAAAACATCAACAGCTTTTTCATCAGCTTTTCCTGCATTTCGAACAAGAACCTTTTCTGGATCGGATGAGGCAGGAGCTTTCTGTGCATTCATTGTAGTACTCACATGTAAAGCGGGTATAAAGAGATATGTAATTATCCACCATGCTTAAATAAGGACAAACTTTATCTCCCAGCATTCTTTCAATACATCATTCACATATTCATATTAACACACAGGAACATTTGAAATGCCTGAAATCCTCGAAGAATCCCTTTCTAAAGCCCCGATAATAAAGAGAGGCGAATATTCCTATTTTATCCACCCCATCGCAGATGGAATCCCAATGATTGAACCCGAATTGCTGGAGGATGTCACTGAGAGAATAATGAATATAGCAGACATGGACGTTGATCGCATCGTGTCCGTGGAAGCCATGGGAATACCCATTGCAACCGCCCTATCCCTGAAAACAAGAATACCGTATTCTATCATAAGGAAAAGGGAATATGGCATGGAAGGGGAGGTTAAATTATCCCAGAGCACCGGCTACTCAAAGGGCGAATTGTACATCAATGGTCTCAAAAAGGGAGACAGGATTCTTATTGTAGACGATGTTATCAGCACCGGGGGAACTATGAATGCCCTTGTAAAAGGACTCCAAAGTATGGGTGTTGAAATTGTAGACATTGTAGTCGTAATTGGTCGGGGGGAAGGAGCATCAAAACTTTCCTCAGGCGGAGTTAAAGTCAAAGTGCTTGTCACTATTGATGTAAAACCAGACGGAGTAGTTGTAACGGAGGTCGCAGGTGAGCGCAACTGAAGACTTTGATCTGGAAATCCCAAGGATTATTGACGAGATAAAAAAACGTGATGCCCACAAAGTTGGGCTCCAGTTTCCCGAAGGCCTCAAAAGGAGATCTCTTGCAATTGCATCTGAGATTGAAGAAAAAACCGGTGCAGAAGTCCAGATTTCAGCAAACCCCTGCTACGGAGCCTGCGACCTTGACAGGCAACTCCTTGAGGAAATGGACCTTGTATTCCATTTTGCCCATTCTACAATCGGAGAAGATGACGGAGGGAAAGTTATCTACATCGAAGCACGATCTTCAATAGATCTTGAAGATGTGGTTCGCAAAGCACTTCCCCTTCTTGAAGGAAAGCGCATTGGCCTGATCACAACTGTTCAGCATGTCCACAAGCTGGAAGGATTACACAGGTTGCTTGAAGAAGCTGGAAAAGAAGGTATAATATCTGAAGGAGACAGCAGGATAACATATCCAGGGCAGGTATTGGGATGCAATTTTTCCGCTGCGTTTGCCGAGGATTGTGACGAGTACCTGTATATCGGCGGCGGCAACTTCCATCCAACCGGAGTGGCCCTTGGAAGCGAAAGACCAGTAATTATTGCAGATCCATACCTGAATGAAGTCAGAAAAGTTGAAACCCGCATAATGATGAAAAAACGATATGCTGCCATTGGAAACTCAATGGATGCAAAAACTGTGTTGATTGTAGTATCCACAAAAACCGGGCAGGAAAGAATGGAACTTGCAGAATCCCTTATGCAGAAAGCAAAGGAAAAGGGAATGCAGGCTTACATTCTGACAATGGATCTGGTTACCCCTGAACAAATGCTGAACTTTAAGGTTGATGTTATCGTTAATACCGCATGTCCACGAATTGCAATCGATGACTCTGGAAGATATCCTGCCCCCGTGCTCACCCCTCCTGAATTTGAAATAGTCCTGGGGGAGCGGGAAGAACTTGTTTTTGATGAAATAAGAGGTGAATAAAGCACCCATGAAACAGCGCAAACTTGAGATGCTGTTGCAAAAGGTGGAGGGATTTGAGAGACCCGACATCACTCTTGAGCAGTATCCAACACCTGCAACGCTTGCAGCCGAAATATTGCATTTTGCGTATATGCAGGGAGACCTTGAAGGCACGGTAATTGATCTTGGTTGCGGGACAGGCATGCTGGCAATAGGTGCAAAACTGCTGGGAGCTGAAGAAGTAATTGGCTATGACATCGATCCCGGGGCACTCATGATTGCCTGCAGGAATGCAGAAAAACTGGGCGTTGAAGTTGAGTTTGTGTGTTCACCGATTGATAGTATTGATAAGCACGCTGATACTATCCTCATGAACCCTCCTTTTGGGGCCCAGTGCAAAGGAAATGACAGGCCATTCCTGAAGAAAGCTCTGGAAATTGCGGGAACAATCTATTCCATACATAATTGTGGGAGTCGGAGTTTCATAGAGAAGTATATAAGGCCTGCCATTGTAACAGACACGTACTCTGCAAATTTCCCGATAAAAAGAACATTTAAATTCCATAAAAAGGATGTAGAACAAATTGAAGTGGAAGTATACAGGATAAAGTCCGGTTCTCATTCAAATTAATAATAACCTATATGAGGGATTTTCATTAGACTCAAAAGCACTAAGAAGAAAACCACGAGAAGAAAGCTCAAAGGGGCATCTTCCGAAGAACAGGAAATGAACTCAGAAAATGCCGAAGGGGATGAAACAATCAAGGAAATCGAAGAAGTGGAAGAAACCGAAGAAACCCCTGAAGAGGAAGAAGAGGTCGAAGAGGAAGAACAATTTGTCCTTCCGGGAGAAATAGTAGGCATCACTGAAGAGTTCAAAGCAGGTGACGGAACATATACTGTGCGCGGTGACATTTTAGCCAGCCGCATGGGAACAGTCCAGATCAACAAGAAGAGAAGGGAAGTATCAGTTAAGCCTGCTTCAACCATTCCACCTGTTGTCAAGAAAGGAGATACTGTTGCTGGAATGATAATCAACCTCAGGGATTCCATGGCGCTTATGAAAATTGCAGCAATAAAAGGCCACGGCGAACGTGAGATAAACGATCCCGGCGTTGCTGCCATCCATATATCAAATATCAGGGAATCCTATGTGAAGAACATCGCTGATGAATTCGGACTTGGTGACATAATCAAGGCAAAGGTTATCGATGTTGAAAACATGAGATTGTCCACTGCAGAAAAAGAACTCGGTGTCATGTCTGCAATGTGTCCAAAATGTGGAACTGTGATGCAGAAAGATGACAAGCGTCTTAAATGTCCAAATTGCGGCAATGTTGAGAAACGCAACCTTGCTTCCGGCTACGGTACCGGTGAAATCTAAAATCACGCGGGAGAATACTTATGGAACTGAAAATCCTGGAAAAAACCGATAATGAAATCAGACTTGAAATCCGGGGAGAAAGCCATACCCTTCTGAATTTACTCAAGTCTGTTTTACTCGAAGACGAACATGTAGAGATAGCAACATACGACATGAAACATGTCACAATAAGCGATCCTGTACTGTTTGTTAAGACTGATGGCGAAGATCCAATTGCAACCATCCGAAAAGCAGCAAGTAGCCTTAATGAAAGGTTTGACGATTTCATGGAAGTATTCCAGAAAGCGCTTTCCTGAATTCATGAGGGGGTTATCGCATGACATTGGATCCAAAAAAGCTCGCTAAATTTGCTTCTATCGAGAGAGGACCGAGAGATTTCATTAATATTGATCCTCTTCAGACCGGCGGGAAACTTACTCCAGAAGCTCAAAAAGCCATTGTAGAATGGGGTGATGGTTATTCAGTCTGCGATTTCTGCCCGGGTTGCCTTGACAAAATGAAGCAGCCTCCTGTAAGTGAATTTGTGCATGAGGTTTTACCTGAATTTCTTGGAGTAGATGGTGCACGCATTACCAACGGGGCAAGAGAGGCCAAGTTTGCAGTAATGCATTCCATTGCCAGCGAAGGAGACTCAGTGGTAATGGACGGACTTGCACATTATTCATCCATTGTCGCCGCCCAGAGAGCAAGATTGAATATTGAATCCGTAGGACATTCAGGAAATCCTGATTACTATATTGATCCGGAAGGCTACGGCCAGGCTATCGAGAAAGTAACCAGCGAAACCGGCAAGGTTCCAGCCCTTGCATTACTGACATATCCTGATGGAAATTACGGGAATCTTCCGGATGCAAAGAAAATTGCTTCTATCTGTCATGAATACGATGTCCCACTCCTGCTAAACTGTGCATATTCCGCAGGCAGGATGCCTATTGATGCAAAAGCCATAGGTGCTGATTTTGTTTCAGTCAGCGGTCACAAATCAATGGCTGCATCGGGACCTATTGGAATTGTAGGTGTCAACGGGGACTATGTTGATACGGTATTCAGGAAATCCCCCACCCACAAAATTAAGGAAATTGAATTCCTCGGCTGCACCGCCAGGGGTGCCACCCTTATGACATTGATGGCATCATTCCCTGCTGTTGTGGAGCGTACCCAGAGATGGGACGAGGAAGTCGCAAATGCACGCTGGTTTTCGGAGAAACTTGAAGGAATGGGACTTATTCAGGTTGGGCAAAAGCCACATAACCATGACCTGATGTTCTTTGAAGCTCCGATTTTCTATGAGATTTCACAGAAGGTCAAGAAAGGACGCTATTTCCTTTACAAGGAACTGAAAGCCCGCCAGATTCACGGAATCAAAGCAGGCCTTACAAAATACTTCAAGCTCAGTACCTATGGTGTGGGCAAAGAAGATCTTTCATTTGTTGTCGATTCCTTTGAGGAAATTATCGACAAGTACAACAAATAAAACACCTTCCGAATACGGCCTTATGTATGGGTTGGATTATGTCCTAAAGGCCGTTTTCTTTTTGAACCCTTATCTAATTCTGGAATCTGCTTTTTATATTTGTAATTACATTTGCGTTTTTTAATTCTTCATGAAATCGAAGTGAAGAATAATTCCAAGAAGGTAAATTGTAATGAAAAAGCCCGGAATCTCCGAGTGTCGTGAGAATTCACGACATAACACAGCCCAAAGGACTTTAGGCCCGGTCTCGCATCTGGAAGAACATGTGCGTCCGGACTGGTGGAGACATATTTTCAACTCGTTGTACCTGAAGACAGATGCAGACGTCGTAGATGATGAAAATATAACGAAGGATGAAATTGATTTATTTGTTTCAGCTCTCAAGCTTGATCAGAATGAAAGGATAGTGGATCTCTGCTGCGGGCAGGGACGCCATACCCTTGAACTTGTCCGGCGCGGATATAAAAATGTAGAAGGACTGGACAGATCACGTTACCTTATCCAGAGAGCAAAAACAAAAGCCCGGAAAGAAAACCTGCATGTAAGATTTCGTGAAGGTGATGCACGGAAAACACCCTATGCGCCTGATTCTTTTGGTTGCTTGATGATCCTTGGGAACAGTTTTGGCTACTTTGAAACCCCTGAAGAAGATTTGAGAGTTCTTAATGAGGCAAAACGCATTCTTAAACCGCATGGAAAATTGCTTCTGGATGTTTCAGACGGATCATATCTGAAAGAACATTTCCAGCCACGTTCATGGGAGTGGATAGATAAGAACAGTTTTGTTTGCCGCGAGCGTTCACTTTCCATTGACGGACAGAAACTCATCTCCAGGGAAGTAATCGTTGATGACAAGAAAGGCGTTGTTGCAGACCAGTTTTATGCCGAACGCCTCTACACTGTGAAATCATTGACGGAACTACTTGAGAATGCAGGTTTTACAAACGTCGAGCTTGTGGGAGAGGTAGGATCAAATTCCAGAAGAGGCCAGGATCTTGGAATGATGGAAAAGCGCATCATTGTGGCTGCAACGATAAGGAAGGAATGGACTCCTGTCAGGAGCAAAAACAAAGCCAAAGCAAAGAAAGTTACAGTCCTCCTTGGAGATCCTGCAAAAGCAGATCCTCTTAAACCTTCAGGCATTTTTGACGACGATGATTTCTACACCATTGATTGTCTCAAGGGCGCATTGAGGGAAATAGAAGGCTATGAGTTCAGCTATCTTTCCAATCACAATACTCTCATAACAGATCTAGCCAGAGTATCCCCAAAAACTGATATTGTGCTGAATCTCTGTGATGAGGGATATGCAAACGATCCACGCAAAGAGCTACATGTTCCGGCAATTCTGGAAATGATGGATATTCCATATACCGGTTCCGGACCACAATGTCTTGCATACTGCTACGATAAATCTCTTGTAAGAGGTATTGCACGCGAGTTGGGAGTACCTGTACCCGAGGGCCTGATGGTAAAACCCGACGATACTTTGTTTGAACTTACAATGGATTTCCCCGTCATAGTAAAACCCAATTTTGGAGATTCCAGTTTTGGGCTTAACAGGAACAGTGTATGTTATACACATGACGAAGTCGTAAGGGCAATTTATGCCATCCGTGAAGGGCTGGGATACGATAAACCGATTCTTGTGGAAGAGTTTTTGACAGGGAAGGATCTGAGTATGGGGATAATCGGAACACCGCCGGAAAAGTACACAGTGTTGCCCATCTCTGAGGAAGATTACTCTGCCCTGCCGGATGATCTTGTGAAAATTTGCGGCTATGAAGCAAAATGGAAGCCAGATTCACCTTACTGGAACATCAAATCGGTTCCTGCAAACCTTTCTGCAGATGTGGAAGAAACCATTGTCGAATGCAGCCTGAAATTATTCTCAAGGCTGGAATGCAGGGATTATGCGAGATTCGACTGGAGACTTGATGCCAGGGGGAATCCGAAACTGCTGGAAGTTAATCCTAACCCGGGCTGGTGTTGGGATGGACATCTTGCGAAAATGGCTGCTTTTGCGAATATCACTTACCCGGATATGCTTGATCGAATTATAAAAAGTGCAGAAGAAAGAAATTCTGATCTAACGAGTGAAGGTGAGGACAGGAGCTGCAAAAACTAACTTTGTTAGGGGCATCATTGCCCCGCGTTCCGTTAACACAAGAACAAATTTATATAACTCCAAGGTCTATAATGAGGAATGCAGGATGTGTAGTTGCATCCCAGCAATCCGTTTTTTCTATTTGCGGCTGTGGTTTAGTGGCTATGACCTGAACTTCTTAGAAACTTTGGTTGCTATCAAATTTAGAGAGTGGACAAAATGAGCAACAAAAGCAATGAAAGTGAAAATAATAAGAAACCCCAGTTTAAATTCTCACCAATAATTAAGGAATTTAAAAATGATGAAGCTGTTATTCATTGGTTTGATGCAAGATTAAGTGGAAAAGCAGCTTCCACAAAAAAGAATGCACAAAAAGCAATGGGTATTTACATTCATTTTCTTCGAAATGAATATGGTGACGATACCTTAATGCCACAACAACTTATTGATTAGGGAACTAGAGAACAACGTAATGCTGATCTTCCAGCATACGCAAGATCATTGCCCAAACACATGAATGGAATAGTTAATCATATTTTTTACAATTATAAATCATCTACACAGGCACAAATATTGTCGAATATTAAAGCATTCTACATATCAAATGGAATGATTATCGATCCAAAAGCATATTCACCAAGAATATTAGATGATGATGGTGAAGAAATAGAAGAAGTAGATAACACATATTTCTTATCAAAAGATGAAATCCGATTAGGTTTAGGTGAATGTCAAAAATTCCTAAAAGCGTTTGCATTGTGTGAATTATCAAGTGGATTATCCAAAGTTGATATAACACAATTGACTGTTCGAAAATTCAGAGAAGGGTATGATCCAAAATATAAAATCTGCAAAATTGAATTTATACGACAGAAAATGAAAAATAAGCCGAAAAAGGCACATGTTAAACATCATACATATATTTCAACAGAAGCTTGTGAAGCAATCATTGATTATTTGGAATACCGTATGGGCTATGGTATTGATTACGATGATTTATCAAATAATATAAAGAAACAATATATCTATTCTGAAGATGATGCATTATTTTGTAGACCTGAACCACGAAATGAATTTCTGAAATATGTTGCTGATGGTGAATATACAAGAATGTATGAAGTTAAAAATAAAAGTGGTGTTAAAGGAAGACGTGTTAAGAAAAAGCAAATTTCACCTGATACTAGATTCCGTAAATTTGAACCAAAGGAATTGGATCGGTTCTTTGAGGATGCTTCATAGGGTTGTGGATTATGTGAAGAAGATCGATATGTGTTCTTCAGGTCGCATAATCTAAGGCGTTTTTTTTCAAATCAGTTGCATAAATCAGATAGTAGACAGGATTATAAAGATTACTGGATGGGACATTCAGCAAAATCTGCTGATTTCTATACTCAATTTGATGAAGAAATATCAATGTTTGAATACTTAAAGGGTATGAAATGGGTCACAATTTCTGCTGCTGCTGAAGCACAACACTACAAGAATACAGAACATCAAAGGGAAATTGAATACCTTGATAAGAAGATTAATTTGGTGGAATCAGCAGCTAACGTATTCATTGAAGAACTTAGTCTATCAATTGATGGTGATGAATATGAGTTGCGAGAAGTAGAAAATCAGCTTGAAAATAATGATATGCTATCTCTAGCGGATAAATTAACATACAAGCAACAAAAGCGCAAACTTGAAGATCGCATTTCGAGAGGATATAAAACACTTGAAAACAAAAAGAATGATCTTAAAATCGAGCTTGAACAATTGGAATATGAACGTCAATTAATCAATGAAAAGTATAAACAAGCGGATTGATGGAGTTTGAAATTCTCCATCATCTCTATTCATTTAGAACTTAACAGAATATCACTAATTTCTGCTATTACTTTTCCAGAATCAGTTAATTTTATTCCTTTTTCACGACCACTTCTGTTGGTTGAAACAAATCCATTTGTTTCTAATTTTTTAATAATTTGAGAATACTTATTTCGGTTTGATCCTGTGTATTCCATTTTAAGGCCATTTTTCACAAGTGATCTAAGTGAATTGTACTTTTATTTTCAGTAGCATTAATTGTTCCCAAAACATCCAATTCTATTTTGCTGGGAGGTTGCATTTTGAGTACCGGAATCTCATAAGCTTCCTTTACGCCCACTCAGCAAAACTGGTACCATGTTTTTCCAAAGCTGGAAGAATTGTAGATCCAGCCATAAATGATTCTGATAATAGTGGTTAGCAAGATTCTGTCGTTTCTCCATTCTTTTTTCATCATTATGCTTGTCAGGCATTTGTTGGCTATTGTCACTTGCCTTATCTTCAAGTGTGCCTGGATTTGCTTTGCTGAAATATTTAGCATTCAAATTACGAATTTCTTCATCTTTCTTTGCGATTATATTGGCAACGATCATTTCAGCCGCTGAAATTGGTTCATTACCTATATTGGTTGTATTCACATTACTGCTCAAAAGATTTGCAACATTCGTTTCAATGATGTCCATTCTGTTTGCAACTTCGTTGTCTACAGCTGCTGTAAATTTATTATCATCATTCAGTATGTCGTTTACAGTTGCAGCGATTCTTTCCGCTTTCAGTTTTTGATAGTAGTCTGGATTTAATCGATGGAAATCTCCTTTTTTAGTCAGGATATACGTCTTTACCTTCTTATTCTTTGATTCATGGGAAAAACTGAGATATCCACGACGCTTGAGACCATAAATTTCTGATTTGAAGTTGGATTTAGATCCATTGTATTTGATGAAGGTGCGTATATTCTTGGAAGTAGCTCTGGGCGCATTAGATCCATTTAGGGTATAAACAGCATTTAGTATCTGATTTTTCAGAAAATTGTCTGGATAGGTTTTCATAATTTTTTTCTCTGGTCTATACATAGTGAAGACTTATGAGTAAAATTTATTTTAAACTATAAATATTTTTAGTTTGAACTGTGTTTTGCTCCGTTTGCCCATTCATCTGATCAACTACAAGACTTCTTACAATAGTGTTTGGTGGAGAAATCGTCACGCAGAAAGCTCAAACAAAATATTCAAATCAACAAGTCAACCTTAATGTTTATATATACACATTTTTATATAAATGTTTTATATGAATACAAAAATAATTAAAAATGTCTGTTTATACATAAGGACATCAACGGATAATCACAAAGAATCGCCAAAAATCCAAGAAGAGCAATTACAAGAATATTGTAACCGTTGCGGATATGAAATTGTTGACAAATATGTTGATTTTGGATATTCGGGAAAGAACACTAAGCGACCCGCTTTTGAATTAATGATGCAGGAAGCAAAAGAAAAGAAATTCGATATGGTTATAGTCACCAAGATTGACCGATTTGCGAGATCCAATCTTGATCTACTCTTCCATGTTAAAGAGCTTCAGGATTTAGATATTGAATTTGCTTCTATAAGTCAACCCTTCGATACTTCTTCACCTTCCGGTACATTAATGCTTCAAATTATGGGTGCTTTTGCTGAATTCGAAAGATCCATGATTGCGGAAAGAATGAGAGAAGGAAGAGAAAAAGCAATTGCTAATGGTGTAATTTGCCATAGACCTAAAAAAGATATTGATTCAAAAAAGCTGATTGAATTGATTGATAAAAAGTTATCAGCAACTGCAATTTCAAAGTACTTTGGTGTTGCTCCTAATACCATTACATCAAGGCTTGATGAACTAGGTTATGTATATGAAAATTACAAATGGATCAAATTTGAAGAATCAATGGAATTCAAGCTAAAACAATATGAAGAAGCTGAAGCCTGAAATTGATGCATATAGGGATGGTGATAGGCTTCACATAGGGAATGTGTTTCAGGGCTTCAAACTATCCCTATATGGCGACACCCACCCCGAAAGAAATGTATCATTTCGTTTCTCGTACACCTGTCACATCGAAGATGTATCCATGCCTACATGTAATTAAAGAGTAAACATAAGAAATTCGACTGATAGCGATAATTCAAACAATAGTGTAAAACACACAATAAAAGAGGTGAATAATTGAACAATTACGAGCTAATCCAACATGAACCAATAAAAGAAGAAATATCAATATGTCCTGCATGTGGACACGGAAAAGATCCAGATAAAGAATTGTGTGTATACTGCTACACTAGATCCACAATTGGAGCTAGTAAATTTTTGGTCTTCAAAATAATGTATGAATCCGGTAACAAGTATAGGACAAGGCAAGAAATTCATACACTTGTAAATGAATGGAGAAAAGAAAACGGCAAGCCAGAAGTCAAGCTTGGAGCCGTCTATAATATTCTGAATCGATACGCACCACCAAATGGCTATAAAGATAAAAGCAAGAGGTACAGAAGGCGCAACCCAAAAATGTTGGTCAAGGATGTAAAAAAGAAAGGTGTAAATAAACCTATCAAAAAATACAAGCTGTCAGCAGGATTGGTAAAGCGATTGAAATATTTTGAAAATAATTGGCTTAATGGCTTCCACTTGAATGAAACGATAAAGAAAAAATTCTGCTCGCAAACAAATAATAGAATCCGCATTCAGGGAATTAAAAGAAAGATTGCAGCAGGGGAATATGAACCATACAAGTATATGGTGCTTCCAAGTATTGTTTATTGATTATCCCGACACATTTCACATCCTTTTTGAAAGAATCATTTCTAAAACAGACTTGCGATTGCAACTTCAATTAAAATTATAGTCCCAAACTCGATAGGTCAATAACAAAAATACTAGCATCAAAGGTGTTCAAGATTATTGGTGCAACAATCGCAACAAGAAATATGGTTCCGAAACCTTAATTTCATTTTCCATTTATACAGCAGTTATTTTTTCAAAGTGATGAAATATGATCTGTAGAAAATATTGAACGTTCCAAATTCACTGGATATCTCATCATGGATCGTGGAAAACTTATATATAAGGCTAGATATAAGCAATTCAAGGAGCAATCATCCGACTCTACAAGGTTGCAGTACATACGTGTTCTTGTGCAGGCGTTGCAGGCACACAACGCCCTTCTGAAAACTGAAGGGTCACATAAAAAGCATGCTATTTGTAATCGAACCTTCTATTTTAGCCCTAGCAAAAGCATAAAGCAGAAATATTAATTATCATCATACCATTGACTTCTAATGACAATTGAATAACTAAAGTTCCACCTGCTCACTAATTTCAGAGCGCATAATCACCTATTCATGGGAAAGGGTTTACTTATAATCGAATTAAAGAGAACAGTACCAGAAATTGAATTTGAAATAAGGAGTTTAACTAATGAAAACTCTGCTTAGCCTCATTACAATTCCAGAAAATAGAGTTCTCAATCCGCATCGAAGCGCACTGCTGGGTGCACTGTTTGCTCTGATATTGCTTATTCTTGTCTGGTGGCAAGCTGGACTCTGGTATGAAGAACAGTTGCTTGCTGAGCAAAGAATAGAGGAAGCAATCGATTTATCTTTACATGGAAATGCATTGTCATCAAGCCTTACCCACCGGTTTGCCATACTGGAAGGCTTGGCCTCATTTGTTCACTTTGATCCATCAGAAGAATCCTTGGATAATAATTTCGATGATTTCACAGAAGGGCTCTATTCCAGTACTGAAGGAATTCTTTATTTTTCAGTAGCTCCTGCTGGAATTCAAAAATATGTCTACCCGATTTCTGGAAATGAAGATGTGCTGGGTTATGATCTCATTAATGATGAACATCCTGATGTAAGAACCGATGTGCAGCGAGCAATCCAAACTCGCCAAATTGCCTTAAGTGGTCCATATGAATTGCAATCAGATATCCACAGTATGGTTGCAATAAAGCCTATTTATATAAATGATACTTTTTGGGGATTAGCAGTCATGGCTGTGGACATGTCACTTATTATTGAGGAAGCTGGACTTATGATCCCGGGTCATCCTAATATTGCAATAAGAGATGATACGGGCAATGTATTCTATGGAGGAAATCAGGTATATGACAGTGATCCTGTTATACAAAGCATCGAACTACCTGATGGTAATTGGGAGTTGGGAATAATTCCTACAGCGGGGCATACTACAATTCAAGATAAAATTATTGTATTCAAAAGTGCAGGTTTGATTATTGTAGTACTGCTAACTATGATGGCATATATGGCCATCAATCGCCAAAAGCGCCTGACACTTGCAGTTAAAGAAAGCACGAAAGAACTCTCAAAGGCAAACGAGGAACTTGTTTCGCTTACAAAAATGAAAGACCTCTTTACCGACATCATGCGTCATGACTTGCTCAACCCTGCAAATATAGTTAGGGGTTTCACTGATGTTTTACTCGATATGGAAAATGATGAGAAAAAAAATCAAGCTCTTCAAACAATTAAACGCAACAACGAAAAATTAATCGATATGATTGAATCTGCATCTAAATTTTCAAAATTGGAGAGTGTTGAAGAACTTGAATTTGAAGAAACGGACATTAGAGCTACTATTAATGAAGTTATAGAAAACTTCAAACCACAACTTGAAGAAAAGCAGATGCTTGTTGAGTTTGCAGCAAAGAAGGAATATAATGCAAACGCAAATCCTATGATAGAGGAAGTATTTGCAAATTTGATATCCAATGCCATAAAATATAGCCCATCCAAAAGTAAAATAATTATTGATGTACTTGATTCAGAAGATTACTGGAAAATAAAAGTGACAGACTTTGGGGAAGGGATTGCGGATGAGGATAAACCGAAGCTGTTCGAGCGTTTCAAGCGTGTAGACAAAAGTGGCGTTAAAGGAACAGGATTGGGGCTTGCCATAGTTAAAAGGATAACTAATTTACATGGAGGAAATGTCGGCATCGAGAATAATCCAGCCGGGCAGGGGAGTGTTTTCTGGGTAACTGTGAAAAAGTCACAATAATGTAAGATTATTCGACGCTGTTAAACATTTGTTCTCGGAGATTGGCAAGATTGGTTTAATGATCTGAGGATACTGGCGGAAAAGCTGAAATGAAGCTGCAGATGGAAATTGGAGACTTTATCCTATTATAACTCTGTTCAGAGACTATTCAAGCGGCTTATACAGTCCCTATTTTAAGTGGATAAAAGTGTTACTTGGACTAGCAAATACCTTGAACTTTGGAATATAGCTTGTGGAGCACGTGTCAGATTATGCAGGCTCGCTATCTATATAATATCCCCATAAGTACATTAATGTAACAAAGAGACGGCCT
The DNA here is from genome assembly GCF_017874375.1 of Methanohalophilus levihalophilus. Taxonomy (NCBI): domain Archaea; kingdom Methanobacteriati; phylum Methanobacteriota; class Methanomicrobia; order Methanosarcinales; family Methanosarcinaceae; genus Methanohalophilus; species Methanohalophilus levihalophilus. The sequence goes on along the minus strand of NZ_JAGGLK010000003.1, from coordinate 250,065 downwards.
TTAGTAGTGGGACTGTCTCTAAAATTAAATAAGATGTTTTTTCATCTCTTCAAATTCTTCTTCGGTTATTTCACCATTGGCATATCTCATTTTTGCAACATCTAGTGCAGATAGTGTTTCTTCATCTGATTTTTTATTTTGCTCAGAAAGCCATTTCGCTAGCAAAACGATACCTATTATTATTAAAATCCAGAGAATTGATCCAAAGACCATATGGCCAGAACCATAATACCCTGTAATCCCATCTATGCTAGTTACCCCCCAAAAATTGTGACCATAAGTAGTTCATTTTTTATTTGTTATAGCTTTTACCACAACATATTTTTTAAATTTACATGCAACATGGAAATCGATTAGAGCTTCTGTTTGTGCATAATAAAAATGAATCTTAGCCTATGTAAAAAATATTGAACTATTCAAATTCTAGCAATCATATAGATCCCCATCTAGTCAAAAGTAATCAATATTGGAAAAAGTATATCTTTTTTATTGGTTTTTATGCCGGCTTTCATGTAAAGTAGTTGCTTCAGATAAATGAGCAAGAAAACTGTTTTTGGATCAAGGTCTCCAAAAAAGTGCTTTTAAGGCATAGTATGGAAGGCGAGGAGCCACCCACATCATGAATGACAAATACCCAAATCTTCCGGTGGAAATATATAGGAACTTGTTCAGCACGGACTCGTTAGTTGTCAGTATCCGGGCAGAAAAATTATCATATCGATGAAATAACCTAGAGAATATCAATGAGTATTTCAGGTTGCTTCCAAAGTCATCGTCGCATTTCCCCTGATAGGATGAGAGGAACTTTTGCGAGAAATCCTTATTCTGATGCGCCTCGATTGCAGTCTCCGCCGCAAAGTTTCCTGATTTTATGGCATAGGCTATACCCTCACCTAGGAAAGAATCAACATAACCGGCAGCGTCACCTGCAAGCATTATACGGTCGGCACACGTTCTCCTCTTAGCACCTCCTATTGGCAGGAAATGTCCTCTGGGCTTCACGTGATCAAAACCGAGTTTGTCGACAAAATTGTAAAAGATGCCCATCGGGTCCGATACACTGGAACTTATTCCACCAATACCGACCGAAAGATGTTCTTCTTTTGGAAATACCCATCCATATCCATTCTTGACATCACCAAAATGGAATTCACACTTGTTTGAGATGTAGTCGTCAACAAACTCATTTGAAGCATGGATCTCAGCCTCAAGCAAAAACGCAAGTTGTTCCTTACTAAAATTCTGCCTGACATTTTTGGCACATGAACTATGCACACCGTCTGCACCTATCACAACGTTGGACTTGAATGAACCTTCTGCAGTCTCTACCACAGCATAACCTTTTTGGACGTCCACTGATCTGACATGGGCGTTTTCCATGAGTTCTGCACCCTATTCTACGGCACACATGGTGAGATAACTATCGAATTTTTCCCTTGAGACCATCAGGGCAAGACACTCATTTGCCTCAGACTCGAGACACATATTCTTGTATCTCACTCTGGCACCAAAACATTTCCTCTCAATCAATGACTCGGGTATACAGATTCCAAGATTTGAAACTGTTTGCATGGATACCCCTCCGCCACATACTTTTACCCTTGGAAGTCTGCTCTTCTCAAGAAGCAGTGTCTTAAGTCCTGCTTTTGCTGTTTTCCGTGCTGCCGTTGCACCTGCTGGCCCCGCACCGACCACAATTACATCGTACATAAATCCTCAAAAATAACATTTAATTAAAAACAATTAAACATATTGACTTGAGCCAGATGAAAGGAAGGAAGGAAAATGTTAAAGATCCTTGGTAATAACAACTCTATAACCATCATCTTCCAATCCATCTTTACTGTCTGTAGCATGGCATGCTTCACATTGAATGCCTCTGAATTCCCATGAACCATTTATCCCTGGCAGGTTGTCCATCTTCCCATCATAGGATGCCCCTGTAGTATGGCAATTCTGGCAATCATATTCCAGTAGCTCTCCTGCATGAAAACAAATAATAGTTTTATTAAGCAAATGAGGAAAAATTTATTTGCATTCATGCTTCTGAAACCTACAATGTGTAAAAAATATGAATGAAGGATAGCAGCTTTTAATAGTAAAAGGGTGGACTTTTTTTGGTAACCGATTCTACCCGACAGTAACAATCTTTGTCACGTATGGACATTGAGAGTATTGATTTCTGAGGCAGAAACAATACTACAAAATTTGCAAAAATCAACTTGCTAATGAAGATTTCTAGATCATACAGGATCCATACACAAATCAAATAATGGAATAAAATGTTATCGTGGAGTGTAAAATATTACAAAAACCCCAATGAGTGCAATTAGTGCTCCAATCATTTCATACCTATCTGGATTTTCCTTTTCAACAAAAGCTCCCCAAAGAATGGATAAGACTATAAATATCCCACCATGTGCAGCATGCACTCTTCCAAAATGTGCCGGTTGCAAAGTTGAAATGATTCCGTAGATGGACAATAGTAATCCGCCTAACAATCCCACTACTAATCTTTTATTTTCTCGCAGCCACAACCATATTAAATATCCACCACCAATTTCAAATAACGATGCTAGAAAAAATAATGATATGGAAACCTTTGTGTCAATCATGCTACATCATCTTTCCTTGGCCAGTAGAATATTATCGCTGCACCAATAAGAATTGCCAAGATTCCCATTGTGTCATAGATATCAGGAGGAGTTTTATCAAATATCCAACCCCATAAGAGCGCCAGAACGGCAAATATCCCTCCATAAGTTGCATGTACCCTATGGAAGCGAGAAGGCTGAAAAGTCGGAACTATGCCATATAAACACATGGCTACAACTCCAAAAAATACAAAAATAAACTCTTTACTCTCACGTAACCATAACCAAAACATATACACGCCCCCAATTTCAAAAAGACCTGCAAGGATGAACAAAGGAATAGTAGAGAGAACACATCTGCTTTTGGAGATGCATCTAAATTCAATTTTTATCTTCATAGCAATTAATGATCGTAATGAACAATATAATGATTTGTTTTTTAGGAAAAAATACGAACTTGAAGTTATTCTAATTAGTTAATGGTAAGCAAATTAATCTTATTGCTATAGGTTCAGAATATTAACAAAAACCCATAACATTGGTTTTCCATTCAGATACTCAAAGAGTACATGTTGATAGCACCAATGTTGGGTCTTATCGAATCCAAAGCATTTTAGCAACTTAGTTATTTTTAAAAGGATCTGAGCTACATCTTGCGAAATTTTATTTACGATCCTTGTAGAACTCAATTACAAACTTTCACTGAATAACTTTTTATAAATCAAAGTAAGATTTGATTGTGGAAAGCAGTCTGCAAACATGGAAAGTATGTTTTTTGCAATACAAAACTCTGAAACACCATGATTCAGCAATTTGAATGTTATTAATCAAGGGGGAGGGAAAAAATGACACAACAATTAAAATCATTAGCTTTCAGCTTGGCTGCAGCAATAGTTGCTGCAATAGTAATGCTTTTACTCGGAATACTTGGAAATTTTGGAATTTACACGGGTGCTTTCGAGATGATGCAACAATGGCATATGTTCTTCTCATTAACCCCAACTGGCATAATTGCCGGGATGATCGAAGCTGCAATCATTTCATTTATTTTCGCATATTTGTTCGGGGTACTTTATAATAAATTTGCTTAATTAGAGGAGGCGTCAAAGGATGAAACCAGAAATGAGCGCAGCAGAAAATTACGATTCAGATGACAACATGCCTCATGATCACGAAATGCACGAGATGGAACATGAAGGTAAAAACCATCATGCAATGATGATGGAAGACTTCAAAAAGAGATTTATTGTTTCATTTATTCTCACGTTTCCAGTTCTTATCCTATCACCTGCAATTCAAACATTTTTAGGATTTGAGTTTAAGTTCTTTGGCTCAATTTTTGTTCTCTTTATACTTGCTTCAGTAATTTATTTTTATGGAGGATATCCTTTCCTTAAAGGGATCATTAGCGAACTAAAAACTAGACAGCCGGGTATGATGGCGCTTATTGCAATTGCTATAAGTGTGGCCTACTTCTACAGTTCTGCAGTAGTTTTTGGATTACCAGGGAAGTTCTTTTTCTGGGAACTTGTTACATTAATAGATGTCATGCTTCTAGGTCACTGGACCGAAATGCGTTCTGTCTTGGGCGCTTCAAGGGCTCTGGAAGAACTGGTAAAGATAATGCCATCCGAAGCTCACCTTATAAAAGATGGAGATACAGTCGATATTCGTGTGGATGAACTGAAGATTGGAGACAGAGTACTTGTCAAGCCTGGTGAGAAGATACCCATAGACGGGATTGTGATTGAGGGAGAAACCAGTGTTAACGAAGCAATGCTGACAGGGGAATCCAAACCGGTATCCAAGAAAGGCGGGGACGAGGTTATCGGGGGAGCAATTAATGGCGAGGGATCCATGCAGGTAGAAGTCAAGAAAACTGGGACGGATACATATCTGAACCAAGTTATTGAACTTGTTAGGACTGCACAGGAAAGTAAATCCAAGACACAGGATTTAGCAAACAAGGCTGCTCTGGTGCTTACAATCATAGCCATAAGTGTTGGTACAATAACTCTTTTGGCATGGTTGTCTTTTGGTCAGGAATTTGTTTTTGCTCTTGAGAGGGCAGTTACTGTTATGGTAATAGCATGTCCACATGCTTTGGGTCTAGCAATTCCCCTTGTTGTTGCAGTATCCACATCGTTGGCAGCAGGGTCGGGACTATTAATCAGAGAAAGACAAGCTTTTGAAAGAGCAAGGAATCTTCAAGCTATTGTTTTTGACAAAACCGGAACACTTACAGAAGGTAAGTTTGGAGTCACAGATATAGTGCCTCTTGCAGATACAGATATAGATGAAATATTGAAATTGTCTGCGTCTATGGAATCCAATTCAGAGCATCCCATTGCCCTTGGGGTAGTAAACAGTGCAAAAGAACAAAACTTTGAACTAGTTAAAATTGAAGATTTTAACTCAATTCCAGGAAAAGGTGTCGAAGGTTCGGTCCAAGGAAGAAAATTGAAAGTCGTTAGTCCAGGATATCTTAAAGAAAATGGAATTGAAATAAAAAATGAACAAGTAGAAAAGATTGAACAACAAGGTAAAACCGTTGTTTTTTTGCTTGAAGATGATAGACCACTGGGTGCGTTGGGACTTGCAGACATCATAAGAAAAGAATCAAAAGAAGCGATTGAGAAGCTTAAATCTATGGATATAAAGTGTATGATGCTTACTGGGGACAACCGGTTCGTTGCTCAGTGGGTAGCTGAAGAAATCGATCTTGATGATTATTTTGCTGAAGTTTTGCCTCATGAAAAATCTCAGACTATAAAAGAAATTCAGGAAAAGTATACTGTGGCAATGGTGGGAGATGGGGTAAATGATGCCCCTGCCCTTGTCCAGGCAGATGTAGGAATGGCCATTGGGGCCGGAACTGATGTAGCTATTGAAAGTGCAGATATAATCTTGGTCAGGAATGATCCTAGGGATGCGGTAGACATCATTACCCTTTCAAGAAAAACTTACTCAAAGATGTTTCAGAATCTTGTCTGGGCAACTGGATATAATGCTTTTGCTATTCCCTTGGCTGCTGGCGTTCTCTTTAGCTATGGAATATTACTAACTCCTGCATTTGGAGCTATTCTTATGAGTCTTAGTACAGTAATAGTTGCCATAAATGCAAAATCTCTAAAAATGAACTAAAAATGTTTTCAATCATAGATTGGTGAGTACTGAAATCGAAAATTAGGAAAATTTCGAGTATTTTACGGATATTTAGATTTTTAAAGAACCAAAAATGAATCGATATAAACCAAATAGTTTGACGCTAACTGGTGCTGTGTCTTTAGGCACTGGTGTAATGATTGGTGCAGGTATATTCGCAATACTGGGACAAGTCGCAGAATTAGCTGGGACATCATTTCCCATCATATTTTTTATAGGCGCAATTGTGGCTGCTTTCAGCGCATATTCTTATATCAAATTTTCCAATACCTATCCATCAGCCGGTGGAATTGCCATGTACTTGGAAAAAGCATATGGAAAAGGTGTAGTAACTGGTTTTGGTGCTTTATTGATGGCTTTTTCGATGGTGATTAATGAAAGCCTTGTTGCTCGTACTTTTGGGACATATACAATTCAATTGTTTAATATCGATCAAGGGAGCTTCCTTGTGCCACTTTTAGGTGTTGGACTACTTATCTTTGCATTCGCAATCAATATCTCTAGTAACCGCTTGATAGGAAAAATTTCATTCTTTATGTCTTTAGCCAAAATAGCCGGAATCTCTATCTTTGGAATTATTGGGCTGTGGCTTGCAGATTTTTCTTTTACTAGCACGTCTCTAGGGTCAATGGAAGCAACTACAGAGGGATATTTAGCAGCCGTAGCATTGGCTGTACTTGCTTACAAAGGGTTTACAACGATCACTAACAGTGGCTCAGAGATTGTAGATCCTCATCATAACGTAAGCCGGGCAATAGTTATTTCCCTAGCAATTTGTGCAACCATTTATCTTTTAGTGTCATTTGCAGTGGCAGGTAATCTTGCACTTCCTGAAATCATTGAAGCAAAAGACTTCGCACTGGCGGAAGCAGCAAAACCGGTTTTTGGCACCTATGGTTTGTGGTTTACCGTAGCATTAGCAATTATTGCAACTGTTTCAGGTGTAATTGCTAGTGTCTTTGCAGTGTCTCGCATGCTTGCCATGCTAACAGATATGAATTTAATACCACACAGACATTTTGGCATGCCAGGAGACATCCAGAAGCATACTCTTGTATACACAATTGTTGTTGCCATCCTATTAACAATCTTTTTTGATTTAAGCAGGATTGCATCCCTTGGAGCAATTTTTTATCTAGTAATGGATATTATTATGCATTGGGGTCTTTTGCGCAATATGCGAAATAAAATTAAGATCAGATCATATGTTGTTATTACAGCGATCGTTCTTGATGTAGTTGTTCTCGGTGCATTCTTGTTGATAAAAGCATCCACTGACATATTATTGGTTGTTGTAGCACTAACCATGATGGGTCTTATTTTTATTGGAATGAAATTATTTTTACAAACACATGCGATTGGAAGTACTCATAAAGTAACTTGATATAAGCCTATTTTTTTGCATTTTCAGCGTGATTTAACTATTGGTAATCTCAACATGCACATCCCAACTGATTTAAAATAATTTTCTTTATTTTAAGTTGTTAACAAACCTAGTTAAAAATTATAGTGTTGGCATACATCGTAGGAGAATTTTTACGGCCATTAAATTCAAATTTGGATTTCTACAAAACAGAATATTTAACAAATGGTATAATCATATACTGATATTGGGGAATGATGGTATAATGATGGATATAGACACAAAGGTGATTGAAGTTAAAGATCCTGTTTGTGGCATGAAAATTGACAAAAGAACTGCAAAATTCAAAAGTGAATACGAAGGAAAAACATACTATTTCTGTTCCCTTTCGTGCAAGAAAAAATTCGATGAAAATCCAGAAAAAGTGCATTTAGTTAGTTAATTGTCAGAAAATCTACATTGATATTGGGAGATGGTGATATTATGGGAGTATTGGATCCGAGGTTGATGGCTGTTGTGGACCCTGTGTGTCATATGAAACTTGATGAGCAGGCTGTGAAGTTCAAAAGTGAGTACAAAGGAAAAACCTACAATTTTTGTTCACTTTCATGCAAGAAAAAATTCGATGAAAACCCGGAGAAATACATTGAGTTTTTCTCAGGAGGGGACTGATGAAAATTGTAGTTGCTGATCCAATATACCTTCCTGAAGAATATAAGGGGAAATTAGAGGCGCTGGGAGAGCTTAGTATCTTTGATACGATGCCCCCATCCATGAGTGAATTCATTGATAGGATTCATGATGCAGATATAGTTTTGAGTGGTAGGTATGGTTTTTCAAAAGAGGCATTTGAGAAGGCTACCAACCTCAAGATGATCTCTGTATGGCAAACGGGATATGATCATATTGATGTTAAATCAGCAAATGAACACGGAGTCCTGATCTCCAATGTGCCTATTTATGCCTTTGATGCTGTAGCAGAATTCGTTTTTGCTGTTGCACTCAATATGTTCAGAAAATTACACGTGGCAGATGCCAAAATCCGAGAAGGTTTATTCGATTGGAGGGATTATATCGGCAACCAATTAATGGGCAAAACAATAGGAGTCATAGGTACTGGGAACATTGGTATAAGGGTCATACAGATAGCGCATGGTTTCAATATGAATGTCCTTTCTACAACTGCTCATCCAAATGCAGAAAGGGAAACACGATTGGGAACAAAATTCGTTGATCTAAATACACTCCTCTCAGAATCTGATATTGTTACTTTACATGTACCACTGACGGAGTATACAGAAAAAATGATCGGTGCAGAAGAACTATCAAAAATGAAATCGTCTTCAATATTAATCAACGCTTCGAGAGGCAAGATTGTTGACGAAGCTGCATTGATTAAAGTCCTTAAAGAAAAAGGAATTATGGGCGCAGGTTTGGATGTTTTTGAAGAAGAACCTCTCTCAGCAGATAATCCACTCATGCAGTTTGACAATGTTGTTCTAACTCCACATGTTGCATTCCTGTCGGAAGAGTCCATTGAAGAGTGCACATACACATGCGTAGAAAATGTGGAGAACTTTTTGAAGGGCAATCCTCAAAATGTTGTTAATCCAGAAGCGGTAGATCGGTAATAATTGTAGAAATTATGAATCTGATTACTATGGACTTCGATTACAAAATAGAGATAGTATCTTTATCTATAATTAACATGGGGGACGTATTATCAAAAAAATAAAACTTAATTTTCTGATAGAAGCCTTGATGTTCTTGGATCTGATGGGTTTAGTCGGAATCGGACTTTCCTTGTTACTCGAAATGCACCTCTATGGAGATCTCCATCTCTATCTTGGATTGCTGTTGGTTTTCTTAATTTTAGCCCACATGTATTTGCATTGGAAATCAATACTGAAAATTTATGAAGCCTTAATGCCTGATCACAAGCAGAGGAGATTGTTTAGCGTACTCTACGTACTAGCTTGCTTGTTACTATTCTTTGGGGTGATACTCCACCACATCATTTTTCTTAATTAAAGGTGTCATATTTTGATATGTTTCAACAAAAGTTAGTTAACAAAAAGCATTTTGTGGGGTACTTCAATGAATAAAAAATACAATACGATTCAGATAGCAATGACAGCCGCTTTAATCACTATCATTCTTTTTTCCATGCCTGTAATTGCAGAAAACTATGTAATTGGTGATCAAAAGACGCCAGTTGTGATGCCAGTAGAGGGGGCCATGTATATCGGAGCTGATGAATGCAAAGTATGTCATCAGGAAATATACGAAGAATGGAACGCATCAGGTCATAAATATAAGATTATGACTCCCCAGGAAGCTCTTGGAATTAGGCCAGATCTTCCAATGCCGGAAGGTTACGCAGAAAGTGACATACTTTATGTTATTGGTGGTTGGGGCTGGAAAGCCAGATACATGAACGACCAAGGATACATCATAACAAAGACAGGAGAGAATCTAGAGATCAATGGTTCAAACCAATATAACCTTGAGACTGATGAATGGGTGGATTATCATGCAGGAGAGCTACTGGAATATGATTGCCAGAATTGCCATACTACAGGGGCATCCTATGATGGGAAGATGGACAACCTGCCAGGGATAAATGGTTCATGGGAATTCAGAGGCATTCAATGTGAAGCATGCCATGGTCCCGGTAGTGAACATGTAGAAGAAAAGGGGATACTGGGTGTTGCAATTAATGTAGATGAAAGTGCTGCTTTCTGTGGCCAATGCCACAGGCGTGGACCCGACGATGACAAGATTCCTGCAAGTGGAGGTTTTGTAAAGCACCATGAGCAGTATCAGGAATTACTGGCATCGGGAAATATGTCTGATCTAAATTGTACTACATGTCATGATCCTCATAGACCCGTACATGAAGGTGCCACTAACCAGATAGAAGAATTTGGAATAATTGTTCATTGTGACGACTGTCATCCCTCAGCTGCAGAAATACAAGAAGAATCAATTATGGGAATTGCAGGTGTTGAATGTGGAGACTGCCATATGCCTAAGAACGTAAAATCTGCAGTAAACACATCACCCTATTTAGCAGATGTAAGTTCACACTTATTCAGGATCAATAGTAGTGAAAATGCCGAATTTACTTATCTTGATCAAAAAGATGGGAATGAATACGCTAATCCATACATTACCCTAGAATATGCCTGTCTTTCCTGTCATGTAGACAAAGACAAGGAGTGGGCTGCACGAACTACACCGCTTGTAGTACGCCACAATGTAAAGGAGCCAGAGACTCCCGTGCCGCCTCAAGAAGAAACGCCTGGATACACTGTGCTTATTGCAATTGCAGCGATTTTAGTGGGATATGTATTTCGGAAAAAATAAGACAAAGAGTCTTGTTTTTCCCTTTTTTCTAAGGTTTTTGATTTTGTCGGATAAAGAGCATTTTTAAACAAAACCATCATTTTACGTATCATCGTTTTAAGCAAAAATAGGCAAAAATAGTGAACAATAATTCAATGCCGCATAAGGGAATACATTCCCATCAAAAGCCCACTGGCAAACCCAGCAATGCCAAGTAAAGTGAAATGTTCACCCCCATTAATTATTAGATAAGCTGAGGTGATGAGTATTATCCCAAAAAAGATATTTCTTGACATTTCATCGAGAAGATGATATTTTTTTGCAATGCCATCTTTTCCTTGTAATTTTTCTATCCGATATCCACGAATAGTTCTGATAACGTCATCTATTCCTGCAGGAAGGTTTTTGAATATGTCCATATACTCATCTGCTTCAAACTGGGCGCCTTCCGCCAATTTTTTAGGAGAATAATGATCTTTCATTGCTTCACTTATTATTGGTTTTGCTTCAGAAATGATATTATAGTTGGGATCCAGCTTGAGGCAAACTGCTTCAATAATCAAAATGGCACGCTCAAGTGTAGAAAACTCAGGTGGCAATGACATGTCATATTTCAAAGCAAGCATGGCGTATTTATCACTCTTTCTTCCTTCCGGCCCATAGTACTGATCTGCTATTAAATCATCAATATCTTGCCTTAAATTATGAATGTCAACATCTTCTTCAGACAAGCCACTCATTTTTAAGAGAACATCTGTTGCCATCTCGGTGTTCTTTTTATATGTAGCATAAAAAAAGCTCAACATACTCCATTTTAGCTCTTTATTAATTATCCCAACTGCACCGAAATCAATGAATGCTATGGAATCGTCCAGAGCTATAATATTTCCACTATGAGGATCTGCATGATAGAAACCATCTAAGTACACCTGCTTCAGATAGCTTGAACCTATAAGATGGGCATATCTAGACTTTAATTTCTGTTCTATGTCCACAAGGTCTTTGATCTGGGTACCTTCTACAAAGTCCATTACCAATACATTTTCACGGCAGTAATCCATGTATGCGCCTGGAATCTCTACACCTTCAAACCCTTGGAAATTTTCTTTCAGCCTTTGCATGTTAATGGCTTCAAATCTGTAATCAAGTTCTTTGTGCAGCATTTGTTTGTATTCATGCAAAAACGAGTCAACATTGAAATTTTTGCCCACTCCCAGAACTTTGATCAGGATGGGTTTTATGTCGTTAATAATTTCAAGATCCAGATTTATTGTATCAAGCAAATTTGGGCGTGCAATCTTGACAGCTACCTTTTTGCCGTTTAGTACTCCTTGGTACACTTGTCCAATTGATGCACTTGCAATAGGTGTCGTATCAAATTCTTCAAACATTTCTAAGATATCATTGCAATGATAACAGGTGGGGTGGTGAGCGTGGCGATTTTCCGATATGCTACAAATACAGTCGGTTTCAAATGATTCACGCATCTTGTCAAAATTAATGGGATTGACTTTATCCTGCAAATTTTCCAGTTCCATTATGTAAGTCGGTGGAAGCAAATCAGAACGTTTACTTAGCATCTGGCCGAGTTTTATGAAGCTGGGCCCGAGTTCTTCAAAAGCAAGTTTCAATTTTACAGCATGACTTCGGTCTTCTAAATCGAGAGCACAGGTGCATTGTTTGTTTGAAATATAATCTCTATGTATGTCTTTATACAAAAGTGAAAACAAATTGTATTTGAAAAACACTTTTGAGATTACAAAATATCTTTTTGTTTTTTCAAGCATTTGAAGACCTTTAGCGAGTGTAGAGTATTTCTTGGATGTTGCATTTCAAAAAAATGGCAATATTGTGTTTCAATATACGTATTTTTGCGCATTCACAAACTATATATGGTTCCGTGCTAAAACTTAATAAGGGCTTTGGAGAGTGAGGTGAACCCTCATGAACAGTATTGGATATTACGACGGAAGTCATATGTTCTTCGGAATGCTATTTTGGGTTTTAGTTATAATAGCGATAGCTTTGCTCTTTAGGTGGTCTAACAACCAAAGTCAAAACAATGGGGAAGATCAACTTTCTGCATTTGAAATTGCTAAAATTCGGTATGCTAAAGGCGAGATCACTGAAGAGGAATTTGAAAGGATAAAAACTAGTCTGTTTAGTAAAAAAGAGGAGGAGTAACTATGGGGGAACTTAAATCAGCGGCATTGGCAATTGCTTTGGCAATAGTTTCAGCATTAATAATGCTTGTCCTAGGTATCTTGGCCCGGGTTGGAATTTACACTGGTGCTGCAGAGATGATGATGCAGTGGCATATGTTTTATTCACTAACTATACCTGGGATAATTGCAGGAATGGTAGAGGCTGGAATTATATCATTTATCTTTGGATATATCTTTGCCGTATTATATAACAAGATGACCTAAATGGATCTACTTGTGAGTACGCCAAGATTAAACACGGAATAGAAAGGCAAGTACTGTTTCCTCTGTTTCAATGAAGATTCAGTTAATTAATTAGTGATTCAATTGGGTGACAATAAATGGCAAGAACTGAGATTATTATTCTGGTATTAATTGGAGTTGCATTGGTTATGGTTGGGCTTATGAGTCAGTTACAAACTTCGAACGTTCCCCCATACCACCAATATGGATGGCAGGAACCCGGATATATGTATCCTGATGATTATGATCCGTCTACAGATGCAAATATTGTCCCCGATTTTAATTCCAATGGCGAGTTGATTTACTACACGGGATTTAATGAAAATGGTCAAAAAATACCGGTTACTGGAGGTCCTCACTGGCTATATGTTCACGGGGGCAGCTGCGTTAGTTGTCACGGAGTTGATGGTAAAGGTGGAGTTCCTATTATGATGGGAACTAGCATTCCTTCAGATATCAGGTATGAAACATTGACTGCTGAAGACGAGCATGAAGATGAACATGACGAACATCCTCCGTATACTGATGAAACAATTAAGAAAGCAATAAGAGATGGCGTAAATCCGGCAGGAGAAGATCTGGATTATACAATGCCTGAATGGGATATGTCTGATGAGGATCTGGATGATTTGATTGAGTACCTGAAACTGTTATAAGCAAGCAGGTTTCAGGTTTTTAAAGATTAGAACAGCTCTTTCAAATCATCAATATTAATAGAAACGTCGAAGCCTTTGAGCCGAAAGAACTTCTTGGCTCGCATATCGTCATCTTCAAGGCGAAGATCACTTTCCACAAAGCCTGCCTTTTCAAGACGCTTTAAGTGGAGGTAGAGCACCTGGCGTGAGACATTTAGCTCTTTGGCAAGCTCGTATACATACCATTCCCTTTCTGAAAGCATGCATAGAAGCCTAAGCCTCAGGGGATGCGAAATGGCCTCCCCTATCGATACTATTTGCTGCATTGTTTTTGGCATAGTGGTACAAAAGCGAGTTTGAATCGTGTTTAGATTTCTTCCAGTTTTTCCTTGATTTCGTCTACAGTCTTCTTGATTTCAGAAATGTCTTTTTCCATTGCAACAAGTTTTTCATTATTTCCGGTATTCATAAGGCCGGATCGACTGAGGAGTGCAATAGCTACTCCCAAAATCAACAATATTAGAAGGATTTGTACGACAAAATCCAGAATTCCAATGGTGTTGTAATAGTGCATCATGGTTCTTTCTAATATGTTTTTATTTTCATATTAAGCTTTACAAGTGTTTATCCTGAGAAAGATACAAAATTTTCATTCCAGTTTTTTAAGTAGCTTGTCCAAAGATTCTCGATTATTTTCGATCTGCCTTTCAATACTTGTGAGCCGCTCATCCGAATTGTTGCTGCTGCCTGATCTCTTATCGAAATATGATGACACTGCCCAGATCAGGATAACCAATATTATCAAATTGAATATCATGCTAAAAACTCGAAAACTTCCGTATCCTCCATAAAAACTGTATCCCATCATGTTATCATCCTCGGTATCAAAGAATTAGAGAAAGAGTAAGCTTGTGGAAGTCCCTACCATCCATTGGTGGTGGTAGTGGATGTTTTTGATAAATGACAGGGACTTCTCACAATTTTCATCGTTAGCGATACATGCCTCCATAACCCATTCCAGGTCCATAGCCGAAGCCATGCACCATTCCATACCCACGTCTTGCAGGTGCATAATTATAGGTCTGGCTTGTGCCATCCAGAACATCTCCTGTAAAAGCATCAATGTAGCTCTGTATCACAACACCGTCATCGTTTGCGTAATATACTACCCACCATTTACCCATCTGGTAGATGTTTTCAGGCTGGATATCAATCCCAACTTCAGTTTCAAAAATTTCAAGTGCATCGTCCATAGAAAGGGTTTCATTCCCACTTGCATAATTGTCATAGTATGCGGAATTTGTACCATAATTTCCACAATAGCCAGAACTGTACCCCATCATACCGGGTACATTCCAACCAGCAGAAGCAAGACCCACAAATACAATGCCCACAATTGCTACAGCAATTGTAACCACGCTAAGTTTTTTCATCATTTTAACAACTCCAACATAGTATTTTTTCATATGTATCAGATATGCTACATATTCATTGTTTGGGTTACACATATAAAAAGCATACCAAGTACGGATTAATAATCCCAATGAGAACAGTACTCTGGTGCTTAATACCTAAAATCGAGAGAAGTTATGTAGTGGTCTATTTGATGGTAAGATTTGAAATCCTTGAAAGGAAGTTCGCTGCTGAAATATCAAAATTGACATTAACTTTCTTTTCTCTGATCGTTATCGGTGTGGATGCCATCAGGTACAACGCCTGATATTTCACTGCTATTTTCCGCTTGTAACCCATATCATTTATCCTGTCAAGATAGAAAACCGCTTAAAACGCAAATTTGACTGCAAATAATTTGTAATTTGAATGGATTAAGGGATAATTTCAAGCAAGGATTGAATTATTGATTTGAAACATTAATTCCAGGCACTATATAGAAATGATCTATCCGATTTCTTCAGCAGCAATTTCAATCAAAACCCTGTGCAGTTTAAAAATCAATTACTGTCACTATGAAATTTTCACATCGAAATTATCTAAAATAATTAAATTGATTACTGCGGATACTGCACAGGGTTATTATACCATTTTAGACCCTGTGCAATCTAAAATTAAATACTATTAATCTTGCTGCACACGGTTAAAAAACCCTGTGCAGTTAAAAATTGAATACTATTTACCAATTGCACAGGGTTGACTATTTTTTCCTATTAAAAGCTATATAACCAAAAATAATTTTTTTCAGAAACTTATATACTGTTAATCTGTAGTTGTCTGTTATTTGATTATTTAATTTGAATACTGTTAATATTGTTGCGTAATAGGTGTCTGGTATTTGATTATTTTATTTGAATACCATTAACTTCTTTTTATATGGTTATCTGGTGTTTAATTAATTGATATATTGAAAAACAGACAACTATAGGTGCTATGTGTAAGAGGTATACAATTTAAAATATTGAATAACAGACAATTGCAGATTAGTAGTATTCAAGTCTTCAGAAAAAAATTTATTTTTATATAGGCAATATAGGTGATTTTGATCAACCCTGTGCAGCAGCTTCATGAAAGTATTAGTAGCATTTAATTTTTTTAATTGCACAGGGTTTATTATCAACTTCAAATTTATTTCATCCTTATTTGATTTATAGTGTAAAAACAAACCCAGTGCAGTTTGGAGTTTATTTAAAGGTGTTTGAAATATAAAGGGTAAAAAATCTGTTTTTGAAAATGAAGAATAATAGAGATTTATTATCCTTCAGTACCGTTCATGAATGCGTGACAATAACCTTTATCGGAATTTGAATGTGCTTTAGGTTTTTTAACTTCATTCTCAAAATGAATATTTAATTTGTGTGAAGGTTCTTTACTATCTTCATCATATGATACGAATTTTATATTTTTCCAAACCCTGACCCTTTTACCTGCAAGTGTTTGTTGTGTATCTCTAATATATTTTGTTTTCTTCATCTTTAAAGAAAGTGCTTTTTCTGTCACTGGAATTGTAGAATTCTTCTTACACCATTTACAGTAGAATTGGTAAAATGTTTGTTTTGGAATTGCACCTTCAACATCTGATCCATAGTTAATACAATCATCAAAGAATGCATTTACAGAATCCATATTAGCTTTGTACATTCTTTCAACTTCTTCTGTTGTCTTCTGATGTGTCAACCTTTTATTTTTCAGTACATTAAGCAATCCTTCAAGACATAAATTAAGGAAACCTGATAATTCATCATCCGTTGTTAATTTCTTGATTAAATCGGGATCTTCCCTGCCTTCAAAATTGTTTGGGAATTCAATAAGCTCTAATCTTCTGTAAAATGCATAAACGTCTTCAACATCACCTGCTGGTCTAGGCATTTTGTTAGCATTGAATACTAATCTTGCAGTATTTTTGAATTTGAATTGCTCTTTGAACTTTTCTTCAGCACAAATTGTATCACCTGAAATTAACATCTTAAATACTGAATCATCTGCTAATTTCTTAGATGGAAGATCTGCACAAATATTGACTAATTTCCCGAATAATCCGGCAACAGCAAACTTTTCACGGTCAAATTTCTGAAGTGGAACTGCACTTATATTTTCTTCTCCAATCATCCTTTCAATAAGGAATGTTGCAACAGACTTTCCATTTTTACCCTTCCCGAATAAGAAAAGTGCTTTATGAAGTGCATCTGTATCAGGAATTAAACAATATCCAGCGAATTCAATTATGTTTTGTGCATCTTCAGGTGATACAACTTCTGACAGGAATTTTTCAATTTGTGGACATTTAGCTTTAGGATTATAGTTTACAGGAATGCGGATTGTTGAATAAACATCTGGATCATGCTCCATGAATTGACCAGATACAGTATCATATAATCCATTGTTAAGATTTATCACATACTTGTTGTTGTTTAACTGCTCTCTTTCAATAGCGGTGACATCTTCAATGTGGTGTATTACTTCACGTTTTGCTTTTTCAGATGTACGTCTATCAAGAATGTCAATAATTGCATTTCTGATTACTTTTCTACCCTGATTAACATAAATTCCATCCTGATAAACATAAATGTCCTTCTTTCCAAGTGTACCAATTGACAGGAATTTATAGAAGCTCATGATGTGATTAGCTAGCGATTTAGGATCAAGTCCATGTCGTGTAAAAAACATTTCAGGTTCACAACTGACCATTTCAGCATGTTTAAAAAATAATGCTTCTTCAGCTATTTCCTTTGCAGCATCATATGTGATGTCAAAATTACCGTATAGGAATTGACTAATGTATACCTGGGAATTTCCCATTCTTGCAAGATCAGTTGAATATTGTTGTATTTTCTCTCCATCAACCTTTGATAATTCATACCTTTTGCAGAAATCAATGAATAAAGCGTGTTCTAGTTGCGTCAGCTCTTGCTTTTGTTTTTTAATATGTATCTGCTTTAAACCTTCAAGTATTTTTTTATTTTCTTCAGTACCTAAGCCTTTGAAGAATTTATTAGTGATTTCTTTCAGCTCTTTTGGTTTAATTTTCCCTTCAGCTATTTGTTTTAAGTACCTGGTGAATCTTGAATTCCTTTCATCATTGTATCCAATTAATTCATCTTCAGAAAGTATGAAAGGCTCTGATACATGTTCATTGTAGATTGCGAAAATTAAATAATTTGAATCATTATATTCAATCTCTATCCTGAAGTTTTTAAATCCGGTATTCACAACCATTGAATTGATTTCAGGTTCATTTACTGTATTATTTTTTTCATCGATATTATTATATATTTTAGTATACATATTATTATTTACATTAATGTGACTTGGCGCAGACACATTTTTATTTTCACTTATTTTTTTCATTTTTTATTACCTCTTAACTTTGTTTTTATTCATTACATTTTTGATTTTTCTGATTGCTCTCGCCTCTGTTTTTGTCATATTTTCACCTCCAAAAGTCTACATCATTATTTGATAATCGATATGTGCGACCTTCTCTCTTGATAGACATGCTTGTTTTTTTGAAGTCCCATTGTTTGCAATTTATCTTCAGTCATTGTTGTATCTCCTGAAAATTAGTTGCGTGGATGTACCCTTCTTACACTTGAATAAATTCGAGTGAGGATGCTTGCTTTTTCATCATAAAGGATGTCATTACATTGTGAGTCAATTAATGCAGATAAACATGCAACCGTTGTTAATTTCCTTGCAATTTTCCTTCGTGCTTCCTCATATTCATCACCTTGAAGAGAGTTCATTTGGTGATTTAGGACCTTAAGATCTGCATTAAGTTCAAGTATGCCACTTGTTAGTTTTTTTACGTTCATTATCTTTTCATCATTCATTTTTTTCAAATACCTCTTATTTTTATATTTATACCCAGATATAATTAAATCTGAAAAACCCTAAACCTTTGGATAATAGAAAGATAAGGAATAGATTATTCAGATTCGTCCCATCAAAAATAACTGTAGATAGAATGGATTCAGGAAGAAAGTTTATTTCATTGAATTTGTTATTTGCAATTTCTCTTATAGTATCATCCTGTACCCCTTACTTAAAGTTTGACAGAATGGTTTTCTATTATCATTGCAGCATACAATTTTTATTAATTTTATCATTTCGTCACTTTTAAATTCTGGTACAAATTATTTCTGAATGTAATTAATAATAACATTGACTTTTATATAAACATTTCTATTGTAATGTGTGGATGAAACGACTCGAATAAGAAAAGCTGAATGAAAAGGAACAATATTTAGTTTTTCAATTTCCATTTATCCGTTCAAAAATTGTATTTGAAAATGTCTATTGATAATGATAGATTTGTAGGCTTACAGAGAAAGTGGTGTACCAGACCAAAGTGACATTGCAAACCTACACATCTATTACTTACTTTATCATATATTTAGAAAGTATATAAATATTTTTACTGTTTGTGTAGCTTTCTTGCTTATCATTATATTCGAACATTTGTTATTGCAGCAAACTCAAATGAATCAAGAATATTTAATTCTGCACCCTTCCCAGGATTGTAACATCTGATATCAAAACTGCATTCTTTTGGCTTTTCCCACATTTCACTAATTGCTTGCCATTCTTCAGGTGTAAATTGTTGGAATGCGATAATGTGCATGTAAGAATAATCTTTGTTATAATTGATCGGAATGTTGAAGAGTCTTATATTCGGATTCTGCTTCATCAAAATATTGACTAAATTGTCCCGTGCACCTTTCATCAATTGATATATTTCTTCATCCTCTAATTGTTCCGGCAAATTACACCTTTTCATTGTAACTATTGTGAATGGTATTTGAGATAATAAATGATCAATATCTGTAGAATCATTTTCTTCCTTAATTATTCGAATTTGCTTTCTTATCTTTCCCTGAATCCGCTTAAGTTTCCGTTCAAGTGAACCAACTTCATTTGTTAGTTCCTTAATGCGCTTCTGAATTGATGATGATTCAGGATTCAAGATTGCTTTCTGCCTATGAAGAAGATCTAACTCTTTGCTCTTTAGTTCAATGACTTTTTTATATCTTCCAATCTCGGATCTGATTTCTGGATTAAAGGATACTGATTTATTTTCCAATTTTCGTATATTATGCTCTATTGTTTTAATTTGCTTAGCTAATTCAATTATTCCGACTTCAACATCCTCAATTGAAACATTTTCATCTACTTCAATTGGTTCAATATTTTCATCTTTTAGTTCTGCAATTCTAATTACATGATCAAGATTCTCTTTTGCACTTTCCAGTTGTTTTATTATGTCATATTCCTTAATTTTCAATTTTGAGACATTGTCATTGTATAATTTGGCAACCTCTTTACATTCATTTACATGTGCATTTGCTTTTTTCACATAGAAATATCGGGCATCGTTGACAGTTTTCTTTATTTCGAGTTCTAACTTTTTGGTATGGAAACAATCCATAATCATTTGCTTCTCTTTCATACTATTATATTTTATTTATTTGTATATAAATATATTTAACAAAGTTGGATGATGTCAAAGATGCTTATTTGGTGGCATAATCCAATTTTGGTCCCTTAAACTCTTTTGAATTTCTTCATATCTTTGTTGCAGGAATGCTATAGTTCATCACATTCAGGAATTGTGTTTAAATATCATCAATACCAAAATTGTATTAGTGCGGCTGTGATCTAGTGGTCATGATATGGGCTTCCCAAGCCTATTACCGGAGTTCGAATCCCCGCAGCCGCACCACTTTTAAAATTATTCTTTTTTGTGAAATTACACCAAATTTAAATACTTTAACTCCCTAAAGTTGATAGCACCATAAATTTTAAAGAAGCTTTGACCTGAGCTTCCCAAGCTTAGAACCCGGGTTCGAATCCCGGCAGCCGCATTGACTTATGACAGAGATTTTTCGAGATTTGTGAGTCTTTTTTCAATGCTGCTTAGCACTTCTACTAAAATTGAAAACAAAGTGTGATCTTATATATTCAACAGATTTCCATGAACACGCAACCACTTTCTCTTCTCCCCATAGTCTGGAAGTATAACTTGCACAGCCTTCCAGTAATCTTTTGAATGGTTCTTGTGCTCCATGTGA
This sequence comes from Methanohalophilus levihalophilus, assembly GCF_017874375.1. Classification (NCBI taxonomy): domain Archaea; kingdom Methanobacteriati; phylum Methanobacteriota; class Methanomicrobia; order Methanosarcinales; family Methanosarcinaceae; genus Methanohalophilus; species Methanohalophilus levihalophilus. Next base: position 228,993 of record NZ_JAGGLK010000003.1, on the reverse strand, counting down.
CATAGTTCGTGAACAACCAGGTAATCAATGATAGAGGTCTTAGCCATCACAATCTTCCAGTTAAAACGCAACTGATTGTCCTTGGAACAGCTTCCCCATTTACTTTTGTATTCCTTCACCAATACACCAGAAGGATGCTCATCAAAATACTTCAGGTATCTGTCAATTCTTTCATTGATAACCTGCTCGGCTTTCTGCTGGTAGTAATCCATGAACAGAGGCCTCAGGTGCTTTCTGTAATCAGATTCAGGAATGTATGCCGGAATAGTTGCAATGAACCTTCCGCTTTTCATTGTCAAAGATGCTTCAGTAGCCTCTTCCGATTTGAGCACCTTCAACCGGTATCTGCGGCCCCGTAGCAGGAACTTCTCACCACTCACAAACTCCTTAGATTCTTCTTCCTGAATCTCTTCCATCCTTTCAAGATGAGTAATGATCCATTTTGCCTTTAGGAACAGGTTTGTTTTGACATCATCCTCTGACAATTTCTTTGGTGCTCTTACCGTCAGTTTCTTGTTGTGATCAATGGATAGACCAATGGTCTTCTTCCTGTTAGAAAAGATTAAATCGTATTCAACAGCCGTGTTTCCGATTTGTATGGATCTCATTACAAGATGTTCCTGGCAAGATTGAGTATATTGCTGCTTTCTCTGGAAGCAGTTTCTATATCATAATCCAACTTATATAACTCCCTCTTGATCTCCTTCAGCATTTTTCTGAAAAAAAAGCTTGGCCATAAAAAAAGATAAATTTTTTAGTGGAAGAAATAAGCGGTGGTACACCACCCATGAGGGGGAAAAGAAACTGGGAGAATTTGGCTTAAAGTAATCTTTGAAAAGAGGCACAGACGACAAATGCATCTGGCGCACACAAGCAGCAATAAGTGACGGGTTCGAATATCCACACAGCATTAGCAGGCATCCGAAATCAGACATCCTCAATATAGGAAATTTGCCCGTCTTCAAGATAACCAATTCTGTCACATACGGTTTGTAAGACATCGATATCATGGGAAATCAGGAGATAGGAAATGCCTGTTTCATCCTGTATTTTTTCCATAATTCTCAATACCTGCGCCTGCACGGATACGTCAAGCATTGAAGTGGGCTCATCGGCAACGATGAATTCCGGCCTGATGGAAAGAATACGGGCAAGTACAATTCTCTGTATTTCACCACCACTAAGGTGAGCCGGATATCTGTCTAGATGTTCCCCCCGAAGTCCCACAAGTTCAAGAAGCTCATCTACTCTTTCAGGGATGGAAGACGAAACCGGACGTTCGTGGATCATCATCGGCTCGACCAGACTATCAAAAGCCTTCATTTTCGGATTCAGGGACATTTCTGGATGTTGGAAAATCATCTGTATTTTTGGCCTTATGCGACGCATTTGCCCCCTATTCATCGTGAGAAGGTTGTCGTCCCTGAATAGGATTTCACCCCCGTCTGGCTTTTCCAGACCTACGATACTCCTTCCAATAGTTGTTTTCCCGGAACCACTGTCCCCGAAAAGGCCAAATGTCTCCCCTTTTTCAACCGTGAAATTTATATCATGTAAAACCTGATGACCATCAAAATTTTTGGACAGGTTATTCACTCTCAATAAAGGTGACATCTTACAGTACCTCCGTTAAAATCCCTGATATCGGGCCGTTCCGCGTGGCATCTGTCCGAACTATGGCCGCATCTTCTGGAGAAAAGACAACCTGGTGGCAGATCAATCCTGCTTGGGGTTTGGCCTTCAAGAGGAATAAGCCCATTGCGTGGCAGGGCTTTCAAAAGCCCTTTCGTGTACGGATGAGATGGATTGTGCAACACCTTTGAAGCCGAACCTATTTCTACAATTTCACCGGCATACATAACAGCCACCCTGTCACATATTTCCAGGGCAAAATCAAGATCATGTGTGATCAACAGCATCGAATATCCATGATCGTCCTTCATATGCCTGAAAAGATCAAGTGAACCGGCCCTTGCACCGGAATCCAATCCTTTTGTAGGCTCATCGGCAATGACAAGTTTCGGTTTGTACGAAAGGCACATTGTAGCAAGAAGCCTTTGTTTCATGCCACCTGATAACTCATGAGGGTAAAGTCTTAGCAATTTTTCAGGATTTTTAAGGAGCAGTTTTCCCATCATGTCCGTCACTAATTTCATTCCTTCCCTTTTCCCAACACCGATTATCTCAAAAACCTCACTGATCTGAATCCCGTTTTTAAGCAAAGGATTCAGGGAACCTGCCGGGTTTTGCGGGATCAGGGATATTTGTTTACCGCGGATTTGCCTCATTTGACCGGCATCATGGGAAAAAAGATCCTTCTCCTCAAAAGTGAGTTCTCCTGAAACAGAAGCATTGGAAGGCAGAAGCCGCATAATTGATTGCCCTATCACCGACTTGCCTGAACCGCTTTCCCCGATAATCCCGAATGTTTCCCCCTCCTTTATACTAAAAGAGGCGTCATTAACAGCCTTTACGTCTCCGTGGTCAGTAATAAATCCTACACTAAGGTTCCTTACTTCAAGAACATTCATCAGAATTCACCTCCTGTATCCCTGGGATCAAAGAGATCCCGCAACCCTTCACCTATTATGCTGAAAATTATGACAACAAGGGTTATTGCAAGCCCGGGGAAAATCGTCTGGTAAGGGGAAGTCCGCATAAATTCCTTTCCGGCACTCAACATTGCACCCCATTCCGGAATATCGGCTGGCAAACCTATACCAAGGAAATTAAGGGCCGCAATGGAAAGGATTACATGCCCGATATCTATTGTTGCAAGAACAATTACAGTGGCTATGGAATTGGGAATCAGGTGTTTCCTCATAATATGAACATCACTCGCACCGATAGTCCTTGCCGAAAGGACGTATTCGTTTTCCTTGATTGACAAAACCTGACCCCGCATCAGGCGGGCATATTTTGCCCAATGGACGATGGACAATGCAAGCATCAGGTTAAACACGCCGCTTCCCAAAAAACCCATTATTGTCAGTGCGAAAATTATTCCCGGAAATGACAGAAATATATCGATAAGCCGTGACAGGAACTCATCAACTGATCCGCCATAGTAGCCGGAAATACAACCGATTCCCACACCAAATACAAGTGAGATCAGGGTAACACCTGCAGCAATTGAAAAGGACGTGGATGTGCCTGCAATCAACCTGATGAGGATATCTCTCCCCAGATAATCGGTGCCAAGGGGATGCTCCATTGATGGAGAGAGATTTTTACTCTTAAGTTCGATGGCATTGGGGTCTGAGGAAGACAACAGTGGAGTTATAAGTGCAACTGCCACGATTAATGACAGAAGAATAAATGCCACTGTCATGTCTTTTCTCTTCAGGATTTTATTCCCCATTCCACCTTTGCTGGAAAATGTCTCCCTGAGACTTTTCTGTGAAAATGAAAAACCCATTCCAAATCACCCGTACCGTATCCGTGGATCAAGATAGATATACACAAGATCAACAATGAAATTTACAACCAGAAACAGCAGGACAATTACGATGATACACGCCTGCACCACCGGCAAATCCCGGGCAAATATGGAATCCACAAGCAAGCTCCCAATCCCCGGCCATGCAAAGACTTTTTCTATTACCACGGATCCTCCCAGCATAGCTCCCATCTGGAAACCCAGAACCGTGACTACCGGAAGCAAGGAATTTTTCAGGGCGTGCCGACTTATGATCTTGCTTACAGGCAGCCCTTTTGCAGTTGCAAACTTGATATAATCCTCTCCAAGAGTCTCAAGCATGCTTGTTCTTGTTACCCGCATGATAGATGCAAGGGAGTGTATCGAAAGAGCAATGGCAGGTAAAATGAGATTCCATATGCTTCCGTATCCGGCTACCGGAACCAATTTCAGGTATACTGAAAAAATAAGGATCAGCAGCAGACCCACCCAGAAACCGGGCATTGATACACCGAAAAGTGTCAGGATCCGCAGGAGATGATCCGCAAACCTGTTCTCCCGGAGTGCAGCGTATACCCCAAGTGAGACCCCTGCAATCGAAGCTATCAGCATGCTGGAAAACGCAAGCACTATTGTCGCCGGAAGCCGAAGCATCAGCAGATGCAAAACAGGTTTGTGATATACAAATGATGTCCCCAGATCACCTTCCAAAAGCCCTCCTCTTATCCATTCAAAGAACTGCAGGTAAAGGGGATCATTGAGGTTATACCGTTCCGAAACCTGTGCAAGCTGCTCATCAGTCGCAGATTCCTCCAGACCTATAAACGTGTGTTTGAGGATCATTTCAGAAGTGCCACCTGGTATCACGTTCATAAGGAAAAATGTCAGCGCAAAAACCGCAAAAACGGTGATGACCATGAAAACAATTCTTTTAAAAATGTACCTGTACATGGGAGCACATCCTTGGAAAAATCAGGAAAAGAGAGAGGCAAACAACTTGCTCACCCCTCCCAGGAGGAAAATCACTCTTCCATATACATTGCCGCATTGATCCTGTAGTCATGTGCAGTAGGGTCGAAAACATAACCCTTCACTGAATCTTTCTTGACGATAGCGCACCCGTAGTAGGCAACAAGGATCATTGGCTGTTCTTCGTAGACAATTGCCTCAACTTCGTTGAATTTCTGGTACCTGAGATCCAGGTCCTTAATAGTCCTGGCTTCTTCAACAAGTGCATCAACTTCCGGATTGGAGTATCCGGGACCGTTATCCGGCCCTGTGGTAGTATACCAGTTGCTCAGGACATATTCCGGATCAGGAACCATCGCAATGTTATAGGCTGCCAGAAGGAGTTCCCAGTCTCCGTTTTTTTGTTTGTCGGAAATTGCACCCCATTCCAGCACTTGAGGGGAGACAGAAATTCCAACATCCTTAAGCTGTGCTGCGATTGCTTCTGCCATGGGAGGAAGACCCGGACGTGCCGAATATGTCAGCAACTCGAACTCAAGTGCCTCGCCGTCCTTGTCACGAATGCCATCACCGTCCGTATCCACCCAACCAGCTTCGGTAAGCAGTTCTTTGGCTTTTTCAAGATCCTGATCGTATGGTTTTAGATCCTTATTTGTCCATGCCATCACCGGCAGGAAGGGACCAGCCGCCGGTTCACCTACATTATACAAAACGTGTTCCACAATGTCATCCCTGTTTATGGCATAGGAAATCGCCTGCCTCACCCTGACATCAGCAAGAGCTTCGTTTTGAAGGTTGGTGTCCATCTTGTAAACACGTGGCGTGGAGTATTTTTCCACAATAATGCCTTCAATGGAATCGATGTGGTCTGTTTCACTGTAAGGCACATCAACGGTGAAATCAAGTTCCCCGTTCTCAATTGCCATAGCTCTTGTGTTGGGGTCAGGCATGCCTTTAAGGATCATTTTCTCAAGACCTACTTCTCCTCCCCACCACTCATCATTCTTCACGACAGTCAGCACGCGGGTCTGTTCATCGTAGGATTCAAACACATAAGGACCGGTACCTATCGGTTTGACGAATTCCCCGTTCTCATTAAAGGAACTTGCACTTATGATACCAAGATCGGGGTAATGCAGGATACCGGCAAGAATCGGATTTAGATCAGTTGTTGTAATTTCAAGGGTGTGATCACCGATAACATTAATCGAATCAATTTTCAGCATGGATTCGACACGGGTATTTTCTGCGATGGTTCTTTCAAGTGAGAACTTCACATCCTCCGCTGTCATCGTGCTTCCGTCATGGAATTTTACACCTTGTCTGAGAGTAAATACCCAGGTATAATCATCGGTTTGCTCCCATGACTCTGCAAGTTCAGGTTTGAGTGAAAAATCCGAATTTGCTCCCACAAGTGTTTCGGTTACCGCTGCTTTTTCACCGATTACGGTACCTTCAACCGCCGGGTCTATTCCATCGATATCCCACATTTCTCCGAGTACAAGTGTTTGTCCGCTTGCGACAGACTCTTCACCGCTGCTCGTACACCCGGACATGAAGACCGAGCCGGCGAGCACCAGAATGACAAACAATATTGACAGATATTGGTTTTTCATATCAGTTTCTCCTTTCATTTTGTTCCGTGAATCATGTAGTAGTTGTAATTGTAGCAAATGCGCCTCCTGAATGGCATGAACTTTTTCTGCACTTCCCTGATGTGAGTCAGATCAAGATGACCAATGTCCGACAATCCGGCAGAATGCATGTATTTTCGCGCGTTTTCAAGGGATGTGCCACCCACATTCGGAAGCTGGGATTTGAGTGTATCAGAATAGTATTCCTTCCACGGATTCTGCCTGTCCGCAATCAAAGAGCAGACGTTGCTTACAAAATGCCGCGCTTTTGTATCAAAGGAACCATCATCCCAGACACCGTCAATTACAACGGCTCTTCCTCCATCATTAAGAACCCGTTTCCAGTTGTCAAGCGCCGTCTGTGGATGAGGTAATGTCCACAGGAGATGGCGATTGATAACAAGATCAAAAGAACCGTCATCAAACGGGGGATTTTCGGCATCTCCTGTTTCAAAACGCATATCAAAACCTCTCGATTCCGCTTTTGAAATAGCCCGTGATAGCATGTTTTGTGAAAGGTCGATACCGGTGACTTCGTGACCCATTTCTGCAAAAAGGATGCTTAATTCACCTGTTCCGCACCCAACATCAAGCACTTTCAGGATACCTTCCCGAGGAAGCACTTTACTGAAGGCCTGTTTCCATGAATCACGTTCAACAGCGCTCTTGATGCCGTGCCCATGGTGGTCATCATACGTAACCGCAGATATGTCCCATCTACCTGCAATTTCTGTTTTAATATCATTTCCAGTCATATCTTGGATGTCAAATGAGTTATTTAGTATTAATAATTTTCTAATTAGTAATACTTTAAGTTATTATTTGTATTTTAGTAACACTAAAAATAACAGATTAATAGAAAAGCTCTCATCAGCTTAGAGGAGAGAAAAAAACAGAGATTTAAGATTTTGAAATCAGGCAGATACAATGGGATCTGATAGGTAAAATATATTTTAAAAAAACAAAGAAGGGGAAAAAGGTGAAAACAAGTTTTACCGCTTCCCCATTAAAGCATTTGAATCCCAGATCTTAATTTAAACCTTTTAAGATACGGGATTTCAGGTCACTCATCTTCAGATTTTCTCTTTTTCCAGAAGACAAAGAGCAACAATCCTGCCAAAAGTATAATTCCTGTAATCTGCAGCAAATTGTTTCCCTTATCACTGGTACTCACGTATGAGGTATCCAGATTTTCTGAATCCTGATCTGAAAGTGGATCGACTACTTCCTCACTGACAGGAGTAGAATCCGCATCTTCAATGATTTCAATCCCGGATTGCGCTTCTACTACTTCTTCATCACTCCAGAACAACAGCTTCTTGAGATAGTAGGGAAGGCCGTCACTTCCTGAGCTGGATGAAGAACTATACTGGTAGTCACAGGTCACAGCATATGGTGAAAATCCTGAAACATTTCTGACAATGAAGTAGGAATATATACCGTCATTTCCTGTAAGTTCAGGAGTATATGCCTGCCACGACGGGTTTGCCCAGTGTCTCAGGTACACGGTGCTGACTATCAGTGTTCCCCCGTCCTTTTCATTCATAACCCTGAATTCGATATTGCGGCTGTGGCTGTCATTGTTGACAAGTGTTTCGTTGTTGAAACTAATGTCAAGGTACTGGTAGATCGAAGATGCTGAGAAATCAATGCTTGATTGGTTTATGGAAGAAACATTCAGGACTTCCACCTTGATCTCTATGCCATCAGTATTGTTGGAAGTATTGAATGAAGCTCCGGTGATACTGCAGAGAAGGCCGTTATCATCCGTATCATTGTTGTTGGTTGTATTGAACACCAGATATTTTTCACTGCCGTTTATGGTGATATTTGGAGTGACATTTACAAGGATCTCAATATCTCCACCATCGGAAGATGAATTTGTCACGGTCCAAAGCCAGTAGTGTGTATCAGTTCTTCCAATGCTTTCGTTGCTTGCCTGTACTGACACATTGTAAGTACCTAAGAAGAAATCATTCTGGTTTATGTACTGGCTGCTGTTAATCATGCAATATGAAAGCTGTTCTGAATCATTCGTATTGTTGAACAACGTCACTCCTGTGCCATTAGCAGCGCTTCCGTCAATAAACCATTCAAAGCTTGAATAAAGTGTACTCTGGATGGTGAAATTCTGCTCTTCCCCGTATGCTGAAGTTACTTCCGAGCTGGAAGGTGATCTGGTGTATTCCGGTTCATCAGCACATCTGATGTTGTATAAAGTGCTGGATGTCCCGTTGGCATTAATTACAGTGAGGTTTACTGTGTAATTTCCAGATGTGAACGTATGCGTGATATTTTGATCTGTTGAATTGCTCCCATCCCCGAAGTCCCAGAGCCAGTTCTCCACAAGCCCTGATGAATTGTCAGTAAAGTTAACATTCAGTGGACTTATGCCTCTGCTCTGGTTTACACTGAAGTTTGCAATTGGAAGGATGGATACATTCAGAAGTACATTTTCTGTACTGTTGACATGCCCGAAGAGATCACCAAAACTGCAGTTATACGTCATTGAACTTACAAGAGTGCCGGAATCACTTGCCGGGATGGATATATTATATGAATAGTTTCCTGAATTGCTATTCATTTCATATTCCTGCCCATCTACCGTTATGTTGCACCAGTCAACTCCTACAACATCAGTAACATTGATCTCTACGGTGATAGTTTCTCCTGTGCTGGCATTCAGGACTTTCTCAATCCAGCTATAATCAGGTGCAATGGAATCAATTGTGAAGGTTACATCCCTTGCAGAAGAGTTATCCATTGTATCATTTGCATAAACACGGAACATGGCATTTTCCGTATTGTCCTCAGGAAGGGTATATGACATGCTGTTGGTACCCAGAAGGTTTCCTATCTGTGCCCATGTGCCGTTGAAGAACCAGAGATCGTATTTCACTGCATCTCCTTCAGCAGGATCCGTTGAGGCCCCCCAGCCAACAGTTAGGGACTGGCCACCCTGTTTGATCTGTGAAGTTGTTGGATTTGTGAATGCACCTGGTGTTGTTGGTGCGTCATTTACAGCATTTACATGCAATGTGACAGTAGTACTGAGTTGTGGGGTAGCATCACCTGACATCCCTCCATATTCAAGTAGATATCCACTTAGACTCGTACCGGTATGAGGAAGGTCGTTCCAGGTACCATAATTACTTGAATACATCTGGCCTGCATCTTCATTTGCTCCAGAATCATTTGGTTCATGACCGCCATAGCTCAAGGCAGGCCCGTTCCACTTATTGTACTCGCCCGGTATTGCCGAGCCCGTATAGCCATCTCCCTGATAGAACTGTCTTCCATTCCCGCCATCTTCTGTCCCCTCTGGACCGGTAACCCAACGCCATTCTCCTTCAACGGCATTGTCACTTGCTCCTATCCATGCATCAGCTTGTATCTTTTCCATGAGAAAATTATTTTCGGCTTCTGATGTGATAGTTGCCAGATACCCCTGTAGTCCTTCCATCGTTTTTGTATCTGCATTTGCTTTAGCTGCTGTCCAATCTGAAGTGTATGATACATACTCGTAATAATGTCCAGTATCTTCAAAATACAGTGTATTTCCACCCAGTACAAAAGTGATATTCCTGTCTGCAGTATTTGGATTTTCATTGGTATTCTCATATCTCACATTCCTGAAAGCTGCCTGATATGCGGCTGCATTTCCGCTTCCTGAAAGTGTAAGAATTCCGGTAGCTGTACTGAAACTTCCTGTAATACTGCCTGTAGTTGAATATCTTAGATAGTCCTGTCCGCTGACATAGCCATCTCCGATCTGAACTTTGGCCGACGTGTATGTTTCAGTACTACTGATAGTCAGTCCGGGATCAATGTACATGTCATCATTTTCAGTATAATTCACAGAACTGTTCGAAGCTGTTACTGTTGTTGCTGCCTGCGCAGTGGATATGCAAACAATACCGGTTATTAATAAGAATATAAACAAAAATGTTGATTTAGCCATAAAATTTCCTTCTTTTGCTACTATTATTGACTCAATGAGTTTAATGAAACTCCAATTTCCTGATATCGGAAATTAGAGGATGAAAAGTAATTGTGTTTGAGACACTGACATAAATTGAAATATTTTTCAAAATTAATCAGATGTTGGGGCTACTTTATTAAAACGCATCATCTCCCTCGTTTCATATCAAATATGTTAAAATTACTGACAACTTATTTTTTATATGATAATATGGAGTTATAGAATTTATAGGATTGCACTAAATAATCTAATTTGTGCCGCTCTTACTACCCTTTTTATGAGGGAAATATAATTTTATTAAATATATTAAAATGATATTTCTTGAAGCATTAGACAGTAATTTCTGGAAAACATGAGATTAAAGTTGTTTGACATGGAATGTTTGCCTGCTTTCAGCTCATTACAGTCATTACGACACTGTTTTTCGTAACTGTTTTCAGAATTAATCGTTCAAAAGCCATATCAAAAAGAAATCCTAACTTTAAATTGGTTGATAGAAAATACTCACTTGTAGAGTGGAAATGTTTACACTGTCATCAGATAATAAATTTTAAGGGGAGATGGCTTATGAAAAGAGGACGTGACTTTTCCTGGAAGGATTCGGATCATTTACAACAATTGAAAGACGAAACTATTGTGCCAATCCCACCTGAAAAGGAAGGATGGGACCCTCAGAAATATGCTTTTGTAGAGAGAAATCTTGAAAGGGTGAAGTGTGATCCACACAAATACGCCTTTGTGGAAAAGAAAGATGAGATTGAAATTGACCAATTTAAGGAAAAGGTTTCAAAAGCAATCTCTGACAAGCGGGCTAATAATGAATAAAAAAAACCTGTATTTCTTTAGCTAACATAGGACTTGAAAGAATAGAACACCACAAGTGCTTCAGATAGTATGCCCGGCAGAAAAGCCGGTATTTTTCTTCTTTAGTTTAACGTTTTTCAATAACTTGTATTTCTAAAGTCAGGCACTGAGGCAATGAAACTTCCAGCTTTCAAAAAGTTAAGATTCAGATCCTCCTTTTAGTAAACTTCCAAGCATAAATGGACTGTTTCATCCACAACCATTACCAAAACCTCATAAACCCTTAGTACAATATCAATATCGGAGGGAAAAATATGCAGTGTACCGTTTGTGGAGAAGAAAATGAAAACGAATACTGTGATGAATGTGACAAAATACTGAAAGAGATTATCAAGAGAGTAGGAGAAGAACGCTGGAGCGCCATTGATGACTCTTCGTATATCTACCCCATGATACAGAGAGCTGTCAAAGGGGAACTGACAGTTAATGACATAATTAATGCAATGGAAGTTGAAGATTAAAATACAAGAGAGCAGGGAACTTTATGGAATTTACAATTGAATAGCTTGCAAAATACAATGGTGTAGACAACGAAAAAATCTATATTGCCTACAACGGCAAGGTCTACGATGTGACCAACAGCGATCTCTGGATGGATGGGGAGCATCAGGGACTCCATGAAGCAGGAATGGATCTCACTGAAGAAATGGAAGATTCCCCTCATGAAGACGATGTCTTTGATGACTATGAAGTAGTGGGTACCCTCGTAGAGTAAAATTGTATGACAGAGAGGCTATTACAACCCACATATAGCCTCAAAATTATCCTTTTTTTGCCTTAATGGGTATTCCAATTGGCTTATGCAACAAATATATAAATGAGCCTGTTGATTCCAGACCATGGACAAGTATAGCCTAAGATGTCCTATTTGCGGAAAAGTCTACGGAAAATACAATATGACATGCCCTGCGGACGGGGCACTTCTAAGGACTGAATATTCTGACCGCCAGCTAAAAACCCTCGACCTTCCCGGAATCTGGAAATATTACAACTGGCTTCCGGTAAATGGTACTATTTTGGAAGGAAGCGGCAGGACAGTTACATACCGCAGCGAAGAACTTGCACGGGAGCTTGGCCTTGAAAAGCTCTACATCAGTTTTAATGGTTACTGGCCCGAGAAAGAGGCTTTCATAAGGACTTGCAGTTTCAAAGATCTTGAGTCCTATCCTACAATGCAGCGCCTGAAAGAGCAACACAGCGATGCTACAATGGTAGTGGCATCGGCAGGCAATACTGCACGTGCATTTGCGCACGTGGCTTCCCTTACAGATACACCGCTATTGTTGGTTGTGCCGGAAAGCGCAAAAGAAAGACTATGGATACCTGCAGAATCTACTGAATCCATATCTGTTGCAGCTGTAGACGGGGATTACTACGATGCAATTGAGATTTCATCACAGATTACCGAAAAAGACGGATTTGTAGCTGAAGGCGGTGCAAAAAACGTAGCTCGCAGGGATGGCATGGGAACTGTTCTGCTGGACGCAACCCTCACAATGAAACATCTTCCTGATCATTATTTCCAGGCAGTGGGAAGCGGAACCGGTGGAATTGCAGTGTGGGAAGCTGCCATGAGACTTATCGGAGACGGACGCTTCGGTGACCGCCTACCAAAACTTCACCTTGCCCAGAATATTCCTTGTGCACCCCTTTTGAACTTGCATGACGGAACACCAATAGACATAACATGTCCTGATCAGATGTGGGACGATGTACTTTTCAACCGTAAACCACCATACACCGTCGGAGGGGGCGTAAAAGATGCACTTGACGACACAAATGGTGAACTATACGGTATCAGCAATGCAGAAGCTGAAGAAGCAAAAAAGCTGTTTGAGGAACTTGAAGGCATTGATGTCCTTAACGCATCATCAGTTGCCGTTGCTGCTTTGATTAAAGCTGTGCATGTAGGAAAAATCAACCCAGATGAACTTGTTATGCTAAATATCACAGGGGGAGGTGTCAAGCGGGCAATGGAAGAATTGCCTATAACTTCCCTTGATATTGACATCACTGTCTCTCCAGACAAGAATGACAGTGTGCAAAAGATCCTTGATGTTACAAGTGAAAAAATCCTGTAAATACCAGCTTAACCGCGCGGGGAAAAATGGATCCTACCATTGAAGTTTTCAACTCCATGAAGGAAGAGGGAATTGATTTTGTGGTCAGTGTACCATGCATCAACCTTCAGGAACTTATTCCCATGGTGGATGCTGATCCTGATATAATCCATGTTCCTGTCACAAGGGAAGAGGAAGGAATCGGTATTTGCGCAGGAGCGTACATGGGAGGGAAAAAACCTGCCCTGCTAATGCAAAATTCCGGCCTTGGTAATTCAATTAACGCACTTGCATCACTCAACAGTCTTTTCAAAATCCCAATTCTGATGATAATCAGTCACAGAGGAGTTGAAGGAGAACCAATCTGTGCACAGGTCCCTATGGGAATAAAAACCCCTCCACTGCTTGAGACAATGGATATCCCGTATTTTAACCCCTGCCTTGAGGGAACAAGGGAAACGATTGCAAACGCCATGAAAACAGCTTACGAAGACAAGACACCTGTAGCAGTGCTGCTTGAAATCTGCTTCTGGAGCGAACAATGAAACGCATTGAAGCGATCGAAATCATTGCAAAGCGGGCCGAAGATGTGAATGCCCTTCTTGTTGCAAACATCGGTTTTCCATCAAGGGAGCTCTATTTCATATTTGACAGGAAAGAAAATTTCTACATGCTTGGTTCCATGGGACTTGCATCATCCATCGGGCTGGGACTTGCTCTTGCAAGACCTGATAAAAGAGTCATTGCAATTGACGGAGATGGTTCCGTCCTTATGAACATGGGCAGTCTCGCAACGATTGCCAACCAGCACCCTGAAAATTACATTCTTGTAATAATTGACAACAGCAGTTACGGGTCCACCGGAAGCCAGCCGACAGCCACATCCGGCAAAACAAACCTCGCATCTGTTGCAAAGGGTGCAGGGATTGAAAGCGTCTACGACATCTCAAATCCTGATGAACTTAAAGAAACTCTCAGTAAAGTCGATTCAGGAGTAATTCTTGTAAGAGTGCCTCCGGGAAATGAAAAAGTTCCAATAATACCCCTTTCACCTGAAGAAATCATTGAGAGATTCATGGAGATCTCCAGCGATTAAATTTCCCGGCTAAAAGTTTATTATGTGTCATATACACATTCTAAATGATGAAAAGCAGTGCTTTGTTTCTCGCATTTTTGCTGGTTATGACATTGCCACTTATGGCAGGTTGTGCTGAACCAGCTGAAAAAAGCACAACTTCATCCCGGCTTCACGACCTGAATAACGTTGATATTTACAAACTGACTATCGATGAATCGAATCTGGTTCTTTATTACAGCGTCAAAAGTGAACCCAGCACATTTTATACAAAATACGTAATCGAGGGGAATGTTTCAAATATAGGTGATACCGGCTCCGTATACTGTGAAATAAACACTACATTCCATACCAGCACCGGAGAAAACCCCCTGGCTATAGACAACACTGTGGAACCCTGGATTAAAGAGAAATTAAAACCCGGTAAAACGGAAGATTTCATGTTTGAGAAAAGCTTCCTCCAATCATCAGGTACTGTTGTCCAAAAATACCGTATTAATGTTGTACACGGATGACCTGTTGAGGGAGAATAAAATCCAACTGGCATAAAAAAATTGATGCCAATCGGTAGCAAAAATTTGGTTATGAATATATCCGCTCAATCATCCCGTTAACCTTGAAATTGCCTTCTTCTATCTGCTTCTTTAGATCATCGGCCATTTTCAGGGCGCGTTTTCTATCAGATTGCCGGACCACAATCGGAATGTCCATTGACTTGTCCTCGTACTCAAACTTAACAGAGCCGAGATTTGCTTCAAACACTTTCTCCGGACAGTTTGTAGAGCATAACCCGCAGTTAAAGCACAGGTTCCTGTCCAGACCGACTCCTTTTTTGGCAAAGAAAATGGCTTCTGTGGGACAATCTTCTTTTGACCTGCATGATTCACATTCCACACATCTTGATGGATGGAAAGAAACTTCCAGATCAACGCCTGACCAGGCATCTGCATAGCTTGTAGTGGCAACCTGAACTCGTCTGTCGGCATCCATCACAGGCATTGGAGTATTAGAATCGGTTTGCGTAATCGCTTCAAAAACGGAATCATCAACTACGGGAATTGCAACTGCCCATGAAGCAATACATTCCGGACCAGCTGAGGTTATGAATCCGCCCATATATTCCGGAACCATGGAATGCATATCCGCCATGGCAATGAGATTTGGTTTCTGCGGACTGCTGCGGGTACCGCTGCCAAGAACAAAACCTTCTGCACCATTGAATAATATGCGTGTACCAATACCAATTCCATGAAGTAGAGGATCGTTTTTGACCGGACTTATTTCCCCGCATCCAGACAATGTAGCTTCGGTTGCATCCGGCCCGAACTCAGTGGCATGGAAAATAGTTGATACTGGATATGATGCCAGATTTGTAAATGCACTGTAATTCTTGAATGTGTTCCTTGTTGAAAACAGGCGTGCAAAAGGCATGTCGTTTATTGAAACTGTGGATCTGAACTCATGCCCTTCATCAGTACGAACATGGACTTTGATCTCCTTTCCCGCTACTATGTCCCGGAAAAGATGACCTCCGCCGTAATTCTCAATTTCATGGCTGTGGGATGTGCCGAAAACCATTAAATCAAGGATTCCGAGACGTTCGTTTGGACATGGACCGACATGTGCGGGAACCCCGTTAAGATGAACATCGACAGCCCTTGTAAACTCTTCAGGGGCTTTCACAGGAAAAGAAAGAACCGCATACGTTCCACTCATGACACCGCGGGTTGCAGTGGTTACCACATCAACATCTTCAAAACCAATTTCTTTCCCCTTTTTAACAAGTTCGCATACCTGCTGCGATGTTAATACTTTGGCTTCTTTTCTATCCAGTTTTTCGATTATTTCGTTTAGCGAAGATTCCATTGACCAAACCCCTTTAGCCATCATTTATGTTTATATTTACAAAAAGATCCCCTAATTGTTCCATTTCTTCATGTTTACCCATAAGTACAAGGATATCCCCTTCCAGCAGTTTTACATCACCATCAGGGCTTGTCATAACATTAAGTCCCCGCCTTATGGCAAGTACGGTAATTCCAAGATTGCGACGTAAGTCCAGTTCTTTCAAAGTCTTACCGACAACTTCCGATTCCAGCGGAACACGCAGGGAAATGATGTCCACATCCGGGATATCAAATTGCATATCTGCCAGTGAGAAATGCTCAGGTGATATGCTGCGCAACATTTCATAACTATCCGATCTGACATCCGCTATGAATTGCTTAATCTGATCTTCCGGAACAAGATACCGACGAAGGAGTCTAACGAATATTTCCACGGATGTTTCAAACTCTTCCGGAATAACCTCATTTGCACCGAGTTCGTAAAGCGGCTCAACTTCCTGCAGGTAACGGGTTCTTGCAATAATATGGATATTCGGATTCATGGAGCGTGCCATCCAGGTTGTTCTCCTTGTACCAGGCGCATCTGAAATACCTATTACCATAGCCTTTGCGGTGTTTATAGAGGCATGCTCAAGCACTGATTCCTGTGAAGCGTCACCATAGAATATAAGATGGCCTTCTTCGAGCCCATCCCTGACACTCTGCGGATTGCTTTCAATAACAACATAGGGAATTCCGGCAGCTTTTGCGGCCTTTGCAACCGTATGTCCGTTAAACCCAAATCCCACGATAATCAGGTGTCCGTTTAGCTGGACATTCCTGTCCGGCAGGAAAGACAATTTGTTCGATAGCATGCCCTTTTTAAGACGTTTTGGAATGGGCAACTTTACGACATTGTCCGCAACCTGCGGGGAAATCGCAATTGCAACTGATGTTGCTGCCATTGTAAGAATGGATATATCAAGGAAAATCTGGTAGGTATGGCTATCAAGAATCCCGGCGTCCAGACCGAATTTTGACAGGACGAATGAGAATTCACCTACCTGTGAAAGAGCAATACCTGTAAGAACTGATGTTCTCATCGGGTAACCCATCATTGATGACACAAAACCGGAGATGAACGATTTACCCAGCATCACAAGTGCTGCCAGAGAGATCATCATAAGTGGCCTCTCAAGGAAGAAGCTTATGTCAAGCAGCATTCCCACTGATACAAAGAAAAAGCTCAGGAAAATATCACGAAACGGAAGGATGTTCCCCAAAGCCTGGTGACTGTACTCAGATTCGGAAATAATCAGACCCGCAAGGAAAGCACCCAGAGCAAGGGATAAGCCGATACTTGCAGTGAGCAATGCGACAGCCAGACAGATTACAATGATACTTAGCAGGAATAATTCAGGATTTCGTGTCTTGGTGATCTGGAAAAGAAGGTATGGGACAACCCATCTGGCAGCAACCAGAACAAACACGATGATACCAAGTGCCATAGCTACAATCTCAAGAATGGCACCTATTCCTGATTCACCGGTGCCCGCAAGGATAGGGGTGGCCACAATCATCGCAACCACGATAACGTCCTGGAAGAGCAAAATTGAAAGGATGTTTTTCCCGTGGAGAGAATGCAATTCGGCACGGTTTTGCATTATTTTCAGTACTATTGCAGTACTGCTAAGGGATATAAGGAAACCGAGGAAAATGGCCTCGTTGTACGAATAACCCAGATATACTGATGCAATAAACGTAACTGCGCAGGTAATGAAAACCTGAAGAAAACCTCCAACGAAAACCATTCTTTTGAGCTTCCATAAATCCTTGATGGAAAGCTCTACACCAATGCTGAAAAGAAGCAGGATAATACCGATCTCCGCAAGAAGTTCAACTTCCTCTACTGCGGCAATCAGACCCATCCCGTAGGGACCTACAAGGATACCTGTGAACAGGAAGCCCACAATTATTGAAAGCTTGAGCTTGTGGGATATATACAGGATTGCAATAGACAATCCGAAAATTATTATTAAATCATTTAGAAGAATGGCTTCCATAAATTAATCTCCGGCAAGCTTCAGAACAAAGTCCAGATAAGTCTGCTTTAGATGTTGATTTTTATTTTTATTTCAAACCCAGCACACCTGCAATTTCAAGCCCTTCACTGCCAAGTTCGGAAAGTTCGTCGAAAACCTCTGTTTTTGATAGATATTTTTCAGTGCGAGTACCATCCTGTTGCTCGATTTTTATGGTAATTTCCCCATCAACATAGCCACGATGGAGACATTCCCTGATGATATCCGAATACTGTTCAGCTACCAGCTTCAGGCAATCAAAGACTTCCGTATTGCGAATAGCATCTTCCCCACCAAGAAGAAGTGAAGTAAGTCTCTGACTCTTAATATGAGACCGTACATAGTCAATTGTAGATGTAAGAAGGGAATTAATTTCTTCAAATTTGACTGAACGGACAAGCATACCGTCAGCAGTAACATCAACATCATCCAGGAAAATGTTGAGATTTTCATCCTCAGAGAGGATTTTCATTGTCTTATCTCCCTTCTTGCTTTTGAAAATCACTTCGGTACGGGCTGAACCATCATAATCAAAAGTTGAAAGCAAATAATCAGAGACCTCTTCCATTTTTACTTTTGCTTCTTTGGAAATAAAACCTGTTTTCGCCCACCTGGGTAAGAAAAGGGAACCCATAAGGTATTTTACTGTTACAAAGGAACGATCGAATGTGAGATCACACTGGTATTCCATGAGACCAAGATCTGCTATCAGGACGCCTTTCATATTATCAATGGATTGTGAAGCAGAATAACGTTTTTCAGCACCATAAACCCCGCCTTCAAACATTGGGTTTAGCATTGAAAGTATTTTTCTCGTAACAGAAGTCATTTCGTCATCGAGTTCTTTTGATGCGGAATCCAATTGGGAGGTTAAATCTGTCCTCCCACTTTCTGCAGAAACTTCACATGTTTTGGTAACTGCTTCCCGGTACTTCAGGACTTCAGTATTTTCAGTATCCCCGATAACCGAATCTATACATTCAAGCATCTTTTCATGGGCCACATCGAGTTCTTTTAGCTGCGATTCCAAACTCGCAGTCATTTCCCTAATCTGTTCGGTTTTCTCAATTGCACCACTTTCTACCGGGAGAACCTGCTTGCAAGTTTCCATGAAATCACGCATATCTCGAATAAAATCACGTTGCACCGGTAACTCCGTTGAATCCTGAAAAGTGTATTTCATAAAACCCCGCCTATAGCATTCGCTTATGTGAATCTGTATTGCAACCAATAAATAAATTGCTACAACAGGAGATGAAAAGATTAGAGAAGAACCTCTCTAACCGGTTCAAGAATCATATTCATGTACTTTGCAGCACCGTTTTTAAGATCCATCGGGTGAAGTGTACCATCTGCAAATACGGATTCAAGATCTGCATAGTTTTTGCATTCAAGATCCCCGCCAAATTTTTCCGGCCTTTCAAAAACAACCGTTTCGTAGCGTGGGATGATATGATAGCGGAATAATGCAAGAACCGGATTATCCTGCACTTCACCTGCAGGACAGAATGCTTTTTTCAGTTTCTTCTTGATTGCAGCTTCATCATCGTCAACAGAAATGTAATTTTCACTGGAGGAAGACATCTTTTTCCCGTCAAGCCCCAGCAATATCGGCGTGTGTATGCAGATAGGAGCTTTATAACCAAGACCAGGAAGTCCTTCCCTTGCCAGCATATGGATCTTACGCTGGTCAATTCCACCAACAGCAACATCCACACCCAGCATAGCAATATCAACTGCCTGCATAATAGGGTAAACCATCTGGGATACTTTTGGATCATCCATTTTCCTTCCCACTTCATCCATGCTCCTGCGGGCACGGTTCAGGGAAGAAGAGCAAGTAAGTTTCAGGACATTCAGCATGTAATCGGGACTCAGCTGAAAATCCGATCCGTAAACAAAGTTGGTCTTTTCAGGATCAAGACCAAGAGCAAGGAAACATCTCTTATTGTAATCTGCAATCTTGCGCACTTCTTCGAGAGTGCCTTTCTGGTTGAGGTAAGCATGCACGTCAGCAAGCAAAACAGTTACCTCAAACCCTGCATTTTGTAAATCCAGGAGTTTGTTGACAGTAAGTACGTGCCCAAGATGGATTTTACCGCTTGGCTCATAACCGGTATAGACAGATGGTGCTTCTTTGGATTCCAGCAGCTCTGACAATTCCTTCTCGGTTACGATTTCCTGTACATTTCTTTTGATAAGATCAATTCTCTCCATAGATTCACCGCACATCGATAATGTGAAACAGATATAAAGATATGAACACCCTTATTCAATCTAACGTTATATACCTTTTGAGATAATCCGCTCCTTCCTCAGTACTAAAGAGAGGGAGCTCCCACTGTTGCGTAATGCGGCTACGTGTAGAGACAGTAGGTTCCTGCCTGGAAGGATCAAAGCCTTCTATAGGATATTCTTCCCGATGGACAGCAATTCCACGCCTTTGCCATGCGGAAACCTTGGCAATATTAATTCCCCTCTGGAATAGCAGTTCGTGAATGTCGCTGGACTTTTTCCCATATAATTCATGGAAGGCCTGTTTTTCGGTGATCCCTTCCGAAACAAGTGTGTAGAAACCATATGAAAAAACACAATTCCGCCAGGCTTCAGCCTGCCTCCATTCCATATAGGATGAAATTTGATCCGGTTGTATAGATACGATCCTTGAATCAAAGGATATCGGAATGTCAAGTTCCATTAAAAGAGTAAAAGCACTGCTTAAAAAACTGGGGATAATGGAATCCAGTTTCTCAACCCGGCCGTTAAACGGAAGATCGGCAAAAACAATGCTCGCTTCGTCTGAAAAAGTGTACGCAAATGAGGGATTAAGCCCGCTCTTTGTGAAAAGAAGCTCCAATGAATGTGCCATTGAAGAAGCAAGTCTCTTATCGTAAGGTTTCTCGCATCCGAGTTCATTAAGAGTATTCTTAAAGTTCCTTCCGTCAATGCGAATGATAATGGGAGGCGCGCAACGCAAATCAGAATAGATCTCCCGGTCTTTCATAATGGAAGATCATTCCTCTTCTTCTGGCTCTTTTTTCTGGAACCGGTTAACAACATCCCTGATAAGGACAATGTCGCCGCTGGTAACTACCCAGCGATAGGGTAAAATGACACCACGGGTAGGAACATCGAACATCTTCCTGTTTATATCAGTAACAGCAAGGCCGCTTACTTCCCCACCCTCAACATTGAGTACAACGTCATTTACTTTTCCCACATGGGTACCGGAAGTGGTGTAAACATTAAGACCGAATAATGATGTGATATCTGCGCGCATGTTATTCCCTGTCAGCTTTGTTATTTAGAAGTAAAACGTAAATTCTACCTATAAATACATTTTCTTAAACAATAAATAGTTTAGGTAAAAGCTTACTTAACATTGGTTTTTTAGATCATTTGCTACCAACAAGTATATATTATTTTCATCACAGCCTCCCTTTCACAGTGATTTCTCATGCTAACAAGTACCTATATTCACATTCCGGGCATCGGTAAGTCAGTTGAAAAGAAAATATGGTCAACTGGCACCCACTCGTGGGAGGATTTCCTCGAGAAAAAAGATATAATCCCGATTGCGGCTTCAAAATCCAAAAAGATATGCCAGGGAGTAGAGGAATCAATGGAAAAACTTGATGCAAATGATTCGGAATACTTCGCCTCCCTGATGCCTTCTTCAGAACACTGGAGGGGATTTCGATCTTTTTCCGATTCCGTGGCATATGTGGATATTGAGACCACCGGACTATCACCATCAAGTTCGAAGATCACTGTTATTGGAATATACAATGGAAAAGAAGTGAAGAGTTTCGTTCACGGAATAAACCTCGATGAAGTCGTTGAAGAACTCGCGAAATACAAGTATCTGGTAACCTTCAACGGGGCCAGATTTGATCTGCCTTTCATAAAAAAAGAATATCCTCAAATCGAGTTTAACCAGATGCATGCGGATATCATGTACTCTCTGAGAAGAATCGGATATTCCGGCGGTCTCAAGAAGATAGAAGTCAATCTGGGAATTTCAAGAAGCGAGGATACAACCGGAATCGATGGTTTTGAAGCGGTGAGACTCTGGAATCGCTATGAAAGAGGAAATGAGGATGCTCTTGACCTTCTTCTTGAGTACAACCGGGAAGATATCGTGAATCTGGAAAAGATCCTTGAACTCACATATGAAGACCTCATGGAACACACTTTTGGAAGCCGGTAAATTCAGATAAGGACAAAAATGAAACCTGATATTTCAAAATTCCCTGATCTCCCCGGCGTTTACCTGATGAAGGACGTTGACGGGAATATAATTTACATTGGGAAAGCAAAAGCCCTTAAAAAGCGAGTCAGCCAGTATTTCCATTCTCCTTCAAATCTTACAACAAAGACCCACCGAATGGTGGAAAAAATATCAAGCATCGATTACATCATCACCTCTTCTGAAATCGAAGCTTTGATTCTTGAAGCAAACCTAATCAAGAAAAACCGGCCGCATTATAATGTAGACCTAAAGGATGACAAACGCTACCCCTACATCAAAATTACAGTGAAAGAAAGATACCCCCGGATTTTCCTGACCCGCCGGCGCTTAATGGACGATGCTGTTTATTTTGGACCTTACACAAGCGTAAAACCTGTCCGGAAAACGCTTGACATGATTAACCAGCTTTTTCGCATCCGAAAATGCAGAAAACGTCTCAATGAAAAACCGCAGCGAGCCTGCCTGAATATGCATATTGACAGATGCATGGGGCCATGCACCGGGAAAGTGGACAGGGAAGAATACAGGAAAAATGTGGATACTGCCGTAAGGTTCCTGAAAGGTGATACGAGAGAACTGCTTGGGATGCTCACCCGACAAATGGAAGAATATGCCGACAAACAGCAATATGAGGCGGCTGCAACCACAAGAGATCATATAGAAGCATTGCATGATTTTGAAAAACAACAGAGAAGCACTGCCGGAATTGACGATCAGGATGTAATCGGGGTTGAATGTGACGAGAAAAATGCATTTGTTCAACTGTTCTTCGTCCGCAACGGAACCATGGTTGGACGGGCGGATTTCATACTGAACCGTGGAAAAGCGGAGATTGGAGAAATTATTTCAGGATTTGTGGAACAGTATTACAGGGATTCACCTGTACCTCCAACAATAATTGTCCAGGAAGACCCTAATGAGAAAGAAATCCTTGAAAAATGGCTCACAGCCCGTGCAGGAAAAGGAGTTTCCATTAAGACACCTGTAAGGGGAGAAAAGAAAAAGCTTATTGAAATGGCCAAAATGAATGCCTCTATGGCAATGGAAAGAGAGCATTCATTGAAGACCACAGGCGCATCTCCGGACAAAGCGCTGCTTATACTCAAGGAAAAAATCGGACTGGACACAATTCCCGAACACATTGAGGGATTTGACATATCCAACATCTCCGGAACCGATGCTGTCGGTTCCATGGTAGTTTTCCGTAAAGGAATGCCTGCAAAGGCAGATTACAGGCTTTTTAACATAAAAACCGTCGAAGGAATCGATGATTTCTCAATGATGGCTGAAGTTGTGGGACGCAGGTATCGGCACGCAAATGAGGATAAGAAAAACAGACCGGATCTGATTCTCATAGACGGAGGGGAAGGGCAGGTCAATGCGGCACAGCAGGCACTTGACGATCTTGGTGCAAACATTCCTCTTGTAGGCCTTGCAAAGAGATTCGAGCACATTGTATTTCCCAGAAATGCAGAGAAAAAAGTACTCATCCTGCCACACACATCCCCGGCACTTAAGCTGTTGATGCAGGTAAGGGATGAGTCACATAGGTTCGCTGTTACATCACACCGCAGAAAAAGAAGCTCACGTCTTTCACATTCTGAGCTTGATGCGGTGGAAGGCCTGGGGAAAGAAAAGAAAAAAGCATTGATCCAGCATTTTGGATCTGTTGAAAAAATAAGGCGGGCATCGGAAAAAGAGATAATGGAAGTCCCGGGAATTGGAAAGAAACTGGCTTCCAAAATCATATCCCATCTTAAGGGCTAAAACAGCTAAAAACACGACAGGTATTTAACGCATATCACCAGATTTCCTATTAGGGATTTACCCTGGGGGATTTAGATGAAATGCAGCAAAATACTGATAGCTGTGGCTGGTTCAGAGCATTCTAAAGAAGTGCTTAAACAAGGCCTTTCGACTGCAGCAGTTCTTGGTGCAGATGCACAGATAATTTATGTCATTCAGCCTCCTTCGCTGCTCTCCGGGCAGTCTTCATGGACGCCTCCACGAAGGATACTTGAGGAAGTGGGGAAAGATGTGTTCAACAAAGCCCGGAATATTGCAGATGAAAAGGGCGTTTCCATAAAAACAACAATCGCAGAAGGCAATGCTGCTGAGGAAATAATGTCCTTTGCGCAGAAAAGAGACATGGATCTTATCGTAATCGGAGCTGTGGGCGAGGGCGGATCTTCCATTGTCCGTGTTGGAGGAATTGCCGGAAAAATAGTCCGCAACGCAGGAAAACCTGTTCTTGTTGTCCACTAACAGGTTTTAAATATAATGCATTCCCACGCCCAACGATGAAAAACTCCCCTCACAAAGAGATAATGCGGGAACTGGATTTTGCCATTAATGAGCTTCAAGAACTGGAAGCATATCCACTTGAAAAGCTGGCAGAAATCGTTAAAGATGTAGGATTTGAATGCGAAAGATGCACGCGTTGTTGCACCAGAGAGTACAACGACCATGTGTTCCTGCTGGAAAAAGATGTGGAAAGGGTTCTCTCCATTGATCCTGATTGCACCGCTCCTGCCCCCTACTTTGATTTTTGTGACAAAAACGGAACATTTTATGTTGAAGGATATGCACTCCGATACAAAGATGATGGTACATGTAAATTCCTGAAAAACGGCCTCTGCAGCATTTACAATGAAAGACCATCCATCTGCAGGATTTACCCTTACATGCTCCACAGGGAAATGGACGAGGAGGGTAATCTTGACTGGAGGCAGGTTTCAGGACTTAACGAGCATGGGTACTACCATGTAGAAATGGATGATGAAACAAGCCTTGATATTGCGCGGCAGGTCAAGGAATATGAGGCTTTGTACCTGAAACAGAGAATTAACTTTTTCAAAACCGTACTGAAACACTTTGAACAAAACAAATTGCGTCATGTACAAAGGCAATATGATTTGCTAATGAGGAATTTTGATAAAGGGGAAGACGTTGGTGTGCTTGTTTACCACAAAGGTAAACTGCAGCCGCATAAACACAAAATCTGAAAAAGCATTATTCCCAGCTTCCGGTTACTTTTCCTTTCTGGGCAAGCCTTCCAAGAACACGATTAACTTCTTTTGAAACCGGCGAAGGGTGCGTGTTTTCATAAGGAGTTGATGGCAGGGGAGTCAAGTAATGGGCACGCACTTTCCCACCCTTCTGGCTAATCCACTTGATCATATCCACCGTGAGCATCTGATCCTCTTCTGATTCTTCAGGAAAACCAATTATGAAATCAACTGCCGGAACGATCCCGTGGGAGAAACATCGTTCAACTGAATCGATTACATCAGAAGTAGTGTGTCCTCTCATAATTGTTTTTAATATTCTCTCGCTACCCGACTGGGCACCGAGACTGAGGGTTTTGTTGGTGCAATATTGGTTGATTAGTTCGAGGGACTTGTCCGTAATAAATTCAGGGCGCACTTCCGAAGGGAAAGTCCCGAAATAGATTTTTTTATCTCCAAGAGCTGCGAGCGTAGACAGGAGTTTTTCAACTTTGTCAAACTCAGGTTTTATTCCATTGCCCCCGTATGCAAATGCATTGGAAGAAGTGAATCTCAGATCATCGTATTGCTTTGCAAACTTAACAATAGCATCAATGCTTCGATGCCTAACCTTGCTTCCAAAAAGCCGTGGAGTCTGGCAATACTTGCACCTCCAAGGGCATCCGCGGCTTATTTCAATCGGACCCCTCAAACCATCGGGATTAAAGCAGGGAAATTTGTCAAGATTGGCATGCGGTCTTGCAGGAGTTCGCACCACTTCCCCGTTTTCCACATAAGCTATTCCTCGAACAGCACTGACATCACCACCTGATTGTATTGTACTTACCAATTCCGGAAGTGTTTCCTCCCCTTCCCCAATGACTACGTAATCAAAGTGCTTCAAAGCATCTTCCACTGCTCCCGACGGATGCGGACCACCGGCAATGTAGATTGAATCGGTTTCGGAACTGTCAACTTCAGAATAAATCTCATCTCTCTGGGAAGTGCTGAAACTGTACATCATAATTCCACCCATCGGTTCCCGCACAAAGTCTGATTGTGAAATTAGAGGAGCAAGTACGGCAAGACTATAGGTGTTTTTCTTGTTCCATCGAAAATGAACATCCATATTGCAACCTCAAATCGTAACCAGTGAAAAAGGAACCAGGGTAAAGCAAAGTGCTCCCAGAATGAATGTAATTACTCCAACAGCCATGCGCCTGCTATCCAGCTTGCTTGAGTCGTCAAGTGGCGTAGGGTGGCCTGCTGCAGCGAAGAATAGCAAGAAGAATGACCAGAATATCCAAACTGAAGCATTCGCATCCATGATATATGCTACATAAAGAGCTACCAGAGCCAGTATAATTGGCATGGATGAAGAGATATGCTTTGCTTTTTCACCCAGCATTGCCCGCATTGCATGACCCCCATCAAGCTGTCCCGTTGGAAGCAGGTTCAGCAGCGTGACGAACATTCCCACCCAGCCAGCAAAGGCAACCGGGTGCAATATTTCCCCATCATAGCCAACCATCCATCCCAACAATTCAAACAACAGCGGAAGCTGGAGATCGATAACAAGTGAACCAGGTTCCGGTGAAAACTCAATGGGAGGTAGCATTAGTCCTATAATGGTAACGATAATTGACACCGCCAGACCCACCAGCGGACCTGCGACAGCTACATCAAATAGCGACTTCCTGTCAGGAATCGGCCCCTTGTGCTTGATTACTGCACCCATAGTCCCGATAATTGTGGGAAAAGGAATGAAGTAGGGAAGAGTGGTTTTCATGCCCCTGCGTTTTGCCATGAGGTAGTGACCCATCTCATGGGAACCCAGAACTGCCATTATTGCTATTGTAAAAGGCAGACCCTCAAGAATTGCAGAAGGTGATGAAAATACATCTGCACCGAACATGCTGGCACCTGCAAGCATAGTGGTGAAAATTGTGATTATTGCAAGTATGATGTTGGTCAGCGGGAATTTATCGTTATCCTGCGCAAAGGGTGTTGCTACAAGGATGTCCTCACCAAGGTTCGAGGTCAATTGCATCTGGTAACCTTTTGATGCAAATACAGGCCACAGGGATTTCTGGAGTACAGGTATTTCCACACGCGGAGTCCCGTAGAAATAAACAGCACCCTCATAGTAAGCTACTTCATAAACCTTGAAAAAAGGATGGACCTGTGAATATAATAGCTGCAACTCCTGCGGATTTTCCAGATCACTTTTTGAGCTTTTTCCTGACATGTTTACTTATCTTCAATTTCAATTGAACCTGAGTTGCCGTCCACTTTGACAATATCCCCATCCTTCAATATCATATAAGGGTCTTTCTCCAACCTGTCAACAAGGGGAATTTCGGAGATGATTGCACCCACTGCAACGATAGGCTCCGAATCGAGATTTATCATGGCTCGGGGAGCAACATCATTTTTATGCAACTGGTAGATGACATAAGAACCCACAGTGGAACCTTTACCGTAAGGAAAAACCAGAACCTTCCCGGAAATGGATTTACCGTAAAGCATGTGATCAGGGTCTACTATTTCCCCGGATTCAGGATCAACATTTCCGAGGAAAGAAATCGGATCTTTTGAAAGGAGGACTTCTCCTTTCCCAACTCCCCGTGATATTTTCCTGCCCTTAATTATCATCAGAAACCACCTTTTTGATGCAGTTTTCCACAGAGCAAAGAGTTGAATTTATCCTGCACATTCCCGGCACATAGTTATAGGCTTTCCCG
This sequence comes from Methanohalophilus levihalophilus, assembly GCF_017874375.1. NCBI lineage: Archaea > Methanobacteriati > Methanobacteriota > Methanomicrobia > Methanosarcinales > Methanosarcinaceae > Methanohalophilus > Methanohalophilus levihalophilus. The sequence goes on along the minus strand of NZ_JAGGLK010000003.1, from coordinate 201,101 downwards.
GAATTCACAGCCATATGCTGGAAATTATTCGCAGCAGGGGAGACAACCATGCATGTATCACAAAGGACTTTTGCACCGCTTTTCTCAATCGTTTCGACAAGATCAGGGTATTTTTCAGCTATTTCCCGGGATGTGAACACCCAGAATTCCTTTTCTAATGTTTTCCCCGCAACCATATCTGCAATTGATTGAAGTTCTTCAGGAGAACAGTGTGGACATCCAACAGCAGCAATATCGCATTCTGAATTGCTGTCACTTCCTCCAACGGTTGCGTAGACTTCCTCAATATCGGATCTTTCGACAACGGAAACTTCCTCAGGGAACTCATAATTCATTTTCTGGGCTTCAAGAGTCACGTTTTCAATATGATACAATGCAACCGCACCCGATGCTGCCATAGCAGCACCAAGGGATTTGAGTTCATCCTTTGTGGGAACTGAAGTTAGTGAAAATATTGGAACCCGATTCCCGCTTATTTTACCGGCAACATACCCCAGTGCTCCGTAATCTGCGCCATGGAGCTCGCATTCCACACGAATCCCTACATTAGGAATCCGGTTCTCATCAAGATGATAACCGTAATTTGCAGTTTTACCCACAAGGGCAGCTGACAGGGCTGAAGGACCACCCTCACGGTTAGTTCGGGCACCTATTACCGAATTTGCGTAGGAAACCGCAGAGGATTCGCTCCATGCCAGATGATCACCATAGCCTACGGAAAACCCCTCAAGATAATATGGAGTGCAGGTACACATTGTGTTAATACCAAGGCTGCCGTATGCTTCTACAATCTGCTTCTGTTTTTTGGCAAATTCCTCGGAAATACCCATCTCATCCCAACGCACCATATCCATGCCTGCGGGATTTAGCACTGAAGGAACCTTCACCTGACCTTTGAGATCGGAAATCCATTCCAGACCCGCATCTCCAATGGTCTTATAAGATACGCCTGCAATCTGGGCGCTCTTTATCGGGATAAGCCCATCGGCACCGTAAATATCCCCGAGTGCAACCAGTATTTCCATTGCTTTTCGGAGGGTTTCACCTTCTTCACCCTCAAGAATGCATTCTTCTTCAGCGGTAAGATACATGAAACAGCCTCAATCGAGGGGCATCTTTGCCCTTTCGAATTTCTCGGATTCAGCAAGGACCTTGGTAGCATCAATACCCACTTTTGTGGTAGTTCCATCCTCAGCACCACGAGGATCAAGGGAGCTGCCCCTTACGTTGGGTATTATCATAATATCGGAATCACCTTTAACACGGGTTGCAAATGCAAATTCCACATCTTTCATGTCAAAGATGTCAATATCCTCATCCACAACAATCACATGTTTAAGGCTTGTGTGAGCTGCAAATGTCGCCATAATTGCGTTCTTCGCGTCACCTTCGGTCTGTTTCTCAATCTGGACAATGGCATGCAGATAACAGCATCCGCCTTCTGTGAGTACAACATTTTTAACAGTTGTGACTTCAGATACCGCACGGAATATGCGCGGTTCGTAGGGAACGCCCATCATAAGCAGGTGTTCCGAACCCGCAGGCAGGATCCCGTGATAAATAGGGTCCTTGCGGTGCAGAATACGTGTAATGTGGATTACAGGCTCCTTGCGAACCAGATCGTATGTGCCGGTGATGTCCACAAACGGCCCCTCATCAACCCTTTCCTCAGGGTCAATATAGCCTTCAAGTACAATTTCAGCATGCGGAACCTTTACACCGTTGCTGCATTCAAAAAGCTCAACCGGCCTGCCCAGAAGAGCGGAAGCATAATGGAATTCCCTGCCTTCGGGAACCCGGGTTGTTGATGCGAATGTAATAGCAGGATGAGGGGCGATTACAATAGCTACAGGCAGAGGCATGTTTTTTTCGGAAGCCTTTTTGTGAAGTACATAGGTATGCCTCGGTGGCACAAGGCGGGCGGCTAATTTGTCCTTTCCCACTACCTGAAGCCGGTGGATAGCCGCATTCATGACCCCTTCAAACTCAGAGACAACTATACCAGCTGTGATGTAGGGCCCACCGTCCTTCTCGAAATGAGTCATAATCGGCAATGAAGACAGATCGACTTCGTCTTCGATGACTTCCATCGTGGGCGATTCTTTTACAATCTGCACTTCACCGTCAGGCTGCACTTCGGAGAGTCTCCGGATGATGGAAGTGCGATCAACTCCCAGCATTGATGCCAGTTCTTCGCGGCTTCCAAGAACATTCATGATAGCTTTTGAGCCATCCACATCATGGAAAAAAACAGGACCCTCGGTGCTATGTGCAATTGAAGGCGCTTTGTATTTGGCTGATACAGGATCTTTAACTTCGGTCAGCCTGCCGGAAGAGCGAAGTTGTGTGATGAACTCTCTGAAACTCATTACAGATACTAATCAGAGAAACATTAAATATGTTATTCTTAAATATGTTATTCCAGGAAAGGAGGTCAGTCCCTCATTTAGATGAAATGGGAAGGAAAGGAGGTTTTGAGGGACTTTCCGTCTGTTGCAATAGTACTAAGTAAGTATAACTTGTATAAAAACAATTTTGTTTGATTTACAGGTATTATCCTTTCAGGTAACATACTCTTCATATTCATCGTATTCTTCTTCCTCTTCAAGGGATTCATTAATACGCTTGAGAACCTCGGCAATGAGCATCTGCACCTCTTCCGAGTGTTCCTCGGGAACCTCAACTCCTTCCACTTCCACCAATTCCCTGATGTCCGAAATAACATTGTGGATTACTGAAATCATCTGTTCCGTATCGAGAAGACCTGCATAATACGCGTAAAAAAAAGTGGCTCCACTACGGCGGACCTTCTTCTGGAATGCTGAATGTGCGTTTGAGACTTCCTGCCTTGAATACGGCCGCTCCACAAAAGGAGCCAGTTCAGGCAGGTTCTCACCAATCCAGGTCATTTCAGCCCGGTTGGAAGTGTTCCTGAAATCAGCGCAGAGACGGGCAATAACCCATTCCCTTGCCGTTAGATGAGTGCGTGATTTCAGGTAGCGGGTAACATCAGAATAGGACTTCCGTTCCATTTTCTTGAACTTTTCATACTGGTTCATTCGGACACCTTTACAACGTATTGCAACCAGTAATATACATTGTTACAACTGATTTAAGGTTATTCCCGCAAAAACAAGATCATAAAGTCAGCTCAAAGAATTCGCTTCAAAGCTTTCTTTCCCTCAAGCACATCCTCAAGGGAAAACACTTCCAGATTATATATTCCTTTAAAGCCACGAAGCTCTTTCAAAACACTGTAATCGATGCAGCCGCCACCCGGCGCCATGTGTATATCACCACAGTATTCGTCAGTCCAACACCCATGATTATCATGAAGGTGAACGTGGACCACGTGTTCCGACAATTGCCTGGCAAAGTGATTCAGCAATCCCTGATCACCCCTGCATGTAAGGTTTGCGTGACCAACATCAAAAGTAACTCCAAGAGCCGGAGAATCAACTGCATTTACCGCCCTTAGAAGTTCGGAATAGTCACAACACAGGTTCTCTGCATCTGTTCCTTCCTTGTTCTCAAGACCAAGAACAACATTCCTGTCCTGAGCAAAATCAGCAAGATGTTTGAGATTCTCAATCATTTTTCTGAAAGAATGCTCACGATCAGTATGAATCCTGCCCGGATGAATCACAACTGCCCTTGACCCAAGTTCAGATGCGAGCTCAATAGATTCTTCCATGAGTCTGAAATGGAGTTTTTTCATTGCGGAAAGATCGACTACGATTTCTGAAGGATAGTTCGGAGTATCGGCAAAATACGGAGCATGGATTGAAGTTTCAAGATTGCATGTGGAAAGCTCATCAATTATAGACTCAATTGCTTCCCTGATCAACTCATCAATATTATAGACATTCAACTTGGGAATATACAATTCCACAGAGTCAACGTGTTCATCCAGTACAGACAGGGAGGCAGCAAATGACGATGCTCCAATCATACAGAGTACGTTCCGGTATTGTTTAATAATAGTTTTGGTGGAAATTGAGACCAAAATCCTTATCTAAAAAAACCTGTTATGCCACAAAGATGAAACTTTATGTTCCACACGTGGGCCATATGGAAGGTTTACAGGATTTGCTTGAAGGATCCGATAACATTTATGCAGTGTACATGGCCGGTTCCCCTGATTATATTGGAACGGGACGTACAAATTTAAGTGCACCATCCCTGGAAGACATAGCAGAGCAGGTCGACTATGCCCACAGTAAAAACGTTAAACTTGAGATTGTTCTCAACAGCTCCTGTATGGGAGGACAGCAACTAACTCCCGAAGGATACAACGCAATTGCCTGGTATTTTGATCGACTCAGTGACATGGAAGTTGATTCAGTTACAGTAGCGGATCCATATCTTGTGGAAATGTTGAGTAAGGATTATGACATGGAAGTCGTGGTTTCCGTACTGTCATTCGTGGATTCGCCACAAAAAGCCATGTTCTATGAAGAGTTGGGAGCGGACACTATTGTAATAGACCCGGTGGTAAACAGGGACTTCCAGAAACTTGAAGCCATCAAGGAATCTGTGTCCTGTGGCCTGAAATTGCTGGTTAATGAGGCCTGCCTCTACCAGTGCCCCTTCAGATATGCTCACTTCAATTTCTTCTCCCACGCCAATGGACCCGGCCCAAAACCAAACGTGCTGGATGACTATTATTACTACAAGTGTCTTTCAATCAGATTGAGGAACCCGGAACAGATTATCAAATCCCCCTGGATTCGTCCGGAAGATATACCTCACTACCTACCTATAACAGACACATTCAAAATCGGTGGAAGAACACACTTTGTGGACTGGATTTTGAACAATGTAAACGCATATTCAAATCAGAAATACGACGGAAACCTGATGGATTTGCTTGACAGCATTCGTGACCTGCGGGAAGCTTTTGAAATACCGAATTCTGAACTTGAAGGTGCAATCGACCAATGGAAAAACTGCAGTAAGAACTGTAAGAAATGTGGCTACTGCAAAAAGCTGTCAGAGAAAGTAGTTCGGGCCATACAAAGCTAAGTGACAAATTTTGAGGAAATACAATGACAATTGCCGAATCTCTCCTAACTGTCAGGAATGATCTGGAAAAAAAACTAAGGGAAATGCTTGGAATTCCCGTGTTTCTTACAGAACTTGATGCTTTTGCCCTGCCCTGTGGGTGCAGCGGTGCCACCATTAATATACGTGGCCTCCGTACTGACGATGTGGAAGTGTTTGAGGAATACGTCCTGAAATTCATTGATGAAGCCGCGGAAAAAATGGAAATGGACCCATCTTTTGTTTTTGCCCGATTAATCCCCGGAACCGCAGAAATTGCATCCCTGAACATACGAATGCTTTGTGATCGCTGCTATCAGGAGTTTGGCCGTAGCGAAGGGAAGCAACCCAGACCTGATATTTACATCCTCAGGGCAGCCTGAGGACATGCTCTTTTGTAATGAATTTCCGAAAGCTTTATGAATTATATAATATAATCCCATGCATCCCTGTATTAGGTAATCTTATATTCATAAACTGGAGAACATGACTCTCCAGGAATTGCTCTTTATTATAATACAAGGAGCTAAGTGAACTAAACAAAGGAGGAGAAAAGCGAATGGAACCACTCATGGGTATGGGTGTGCTTGCAATCATAGGAGCTGCAGCAACTATCGCTGGCGCATCTGAAGATCTTGAGTCTGACGTAGGGTCCCAAAGTAACCCTAACTCACAGGTCCAGCTAGCACCCCAAATGAATTACCCTCATAGGATTTTCAACAAAGCTATTTCTGGTGAGCCTCCCTCTAACGCAATGTTAGGCGCTGTTGGTGGTACAATTGCCGCCGTGCTTATGAGCGCATTCAGTCTTTCTGTAGTATTTGCAATTGCTATAGGAGCACTAGTTGCCGCACTCATTCACGGAACATACTGTACATCTGCGTATATGGGAAGAAGTGCAAGTCAGAAACGTTTCAGACAACCAATATACCTGGACATAATACGCTCCCATGTCCCGGTAATGATGGGATTTGCATATATTACTACATTCTGTATTCTTGTCGTATCCTATCTTATGACCACAGTACTCGGTCACCCCTTCTCTCTGCCACTTCTGGCATTTATCTGGGGAATCACTGTTGGTGCAATCGGTTCTTCAACCGGTGACGTCCACTACGGTGCCGAGCGTGAATTCCAAAACGTAGAATTCGGATCAGGTCTCAATGCCGCAAACTCCGGTAACATTGTCCGTAAGGCAGAATCCGGTTTAAGGAATGGTATTGACAACTCATGGTTCTGTGCCAAATTCGGTGGACCTGTAACAGGTATCGCCTTTGGTATGACAGTATTCCTGAGCGGCTGGATTACAACTGTTTTCGATCCTTCAAAAGGAATAACTGCAGGATGGCTTTCTGTTATTGCAGGCGCCGTAATTGTACTTGCTCTTGTTATCTGGAACTGGAGAATTGAAGTATCAGCACGCAACGCCTACGGACCATACAAGGAAGATGAGGTGGAAGCATGATCGACATAGCCGGAATTCTTATTGACAACATCATGTTTGTCGCCTTGATTACTCTTGGTGGCGTACTGATTTCATGGAGTGTTCACTTCGTGCCTGTAGGCGGTGCACCTGCAGCTATGGCACAGGCAACTGGTATCGGAACCGGAACCGTGCAGCTCGCTGCCGGAGCAGGTTTGACCGGATTGGTTACAGCCGGTGCAATGCTCAATGCAACTGACAGCCTTCCACTCATCCTTGCATCTGGTGCAGTGGGAGCAATGATCATGATTTCTGTTACAATGATTGTAGGTGCCTGGGTATACGTTTATGGCGTAGGAGTACCCCCTGCCTCTGCAAAAGTCGACTATGACCCAATAACCAAGTACAGGCAGGACATTTACGTATCACAAGGAACAGAAGGACATGGAATACCAACCGTTTCTTTCGTAAGCGGTGTGATCGGTGGAGGCCTCGGAGGTCTTGGCGGTGCAATGATTTACTATTCTCTTGTTAACGTCACCACCGGCCTTTCAGCAACTAACCTGATTGGCCTGGCAAGTATCTTTGCAGTAGGTATCTTCTTCGTGAACGCGGTAATTCCATCCTATAACATTGGTGGTACCATTGAAGGTTTCCACGATCCTAAATTCAAGAGATGGCCAAAGGCCGTAATCGCATCACTTATTGTCACATTCATGTGCTCAATTGTTGGTGTACTCGCCATAGGAGGACTATAAGATGTCTGCAGGCGGAAGTGGAGGAGGAGCCGCAGAGGCAATTCCCCAGAATAAACTTATTGCATTCGGCGTAATCGCCGGATTAGTGGGTGTTTACCTATCCCATTATCTTGTAGCATATGTCAGCACTGCATTCTCCTTCGTAGGAGGACTTGCTGCAATCTGCGCAATCGTATGGGGTGGAGCAGCAGTAAGACGTGTAGCCAGTTACGGTCTTGGTACCGGAGTACCATCCATTGGTATGCTAGCACTTGGTATGGGTGTCGTAGCCAGCATGTTTGGCCTTGCAGTCGGCGGCATTGCCGGCCCTGTAATAGCCCTGTTAAGTGCAGCAATCATCGGCCTTGTAATCGGAGCACTCGCAAACCGTGTGATCGGAATGGGAATCCCAATCATGGAACAGTCCATGACAGAGATTGCCAGCGCAGGATGTCTTGCAATTCTCGGACTCAGCGCAGCCATGACAGGGACTTTCCTGTTTGACGCAGTCCTTAACAATGTTGTTGCAACCGGATACATAGCAGTGATTTTCATTGCTGGCGGTCTTGCTATCCTGCACCCATTCAACGCAAACCTCGGACCTGATGAAAAACAGGACAGGACCCTTATGACAGGAGTTGAAAAGGGAGCTATCGCAATGATAATAGCAGGTATTGTAGCTACCACAACTGATGGTGCAGCAGCAACACCTACCATCCTGATTGGACTGTTCATCTGGTACATTGCATTCGAGCAGTACAGGAAATATGTCGACAGGGACGCATACGAAGTCACTGGAGTCGGCCTCTTGCCTGCCGATGAGGAGGGATCAGAATGAGTATGGTACATGTTGCCCCTGAAACACATCTGGTCATGGATCCTATTGGCGGACTTGTAGCTGAAGAGCGCGAAGATGTTATCAGCTATTCCATGGACCCGGTGATGGAAAGAATCGATGAATTAGACAAAATTGCCGATGATTTGGTAAACTCACTTGCCCCTGACAGGGTACTGCTTAACTCTTTCGATGGAAGGGAGAGCTCTTCATACAAAGCAGGTATCTACGGAAATTCATTCTACGGAATAATTGCCGGGCTTGTGGTTGCCGGAATAATGGCATTGGTTCTCTACATGATGAGCCTGATTTCAATAGGATTGTGATATTATGGTTGACAAAAGAGAGCCTGCAGAAGGATGGCCAATCCTGAAAGGTGAATATGAAGTAGGAAATCCAGAAAACTGTGTTGCAGTTATTACACTTGGATCACACCTTGACGGAACACCCCAGCTTGATGCCGGAGCATGTATTACAGGTCCCTGTAAAACAGAAAACCTCGGTCTCGAGAAGGTAGTAGCCCACATCATTTCAAACCCGAATATCAGATTCCTGTTAGTAACAGGTTCAGAAGTAAAGGGCCACATTACCGGAGAAGCATTCCTTATGCTTCACAAGAACGGTATCAGTGAAAACCGTATTGTAGGCGCAAGTGGTGCTATTCCTTATGTGGAAAACCTTACAGATGATGCTGTAAAGCGATACCAGGAACAGATCGAGTGCATTGACCTCATCGGTACTGAAGACATGGGGCAGATTACTGCTAAGATTAAAGAAGCAGCTGCCAAAGATCCCGGTGCTTTTGACGCCGATGCCATGGTTCTTGAAGTAGGTGAAGAAGGCGAGGAAGAAGTAGAAGCTGGCGGTCTCAAACCAATGGCATCCGAACTCGCAACTATCAGGAACAGGATTCTTGACATCGAGAGGGAAATGGTCAATATTGGAAACCTGAACAAATTCCACGCAGGTATCCACGCGGGTAAGATCGAAGGAGTGATGGTAGGACTTGTGATTACCCTTTCACTTCTGGGACTTATATTGTTCGGGAGGTAAGTAAAATGGCAGAAGAAGAATCCGGACAAGGCGTGCCAATGGTTATTGAACCTTCAATGGGAGCCATTGATGCCAAAATTGACAGCATTCGCTACAGGGCACAGCTTATCGCAAGGAACCAGAAACTTGATTCCGGTGTCTCCGCAACAGGAGTTATCGGATTTGCTGCTGGTTTTATCTTTGCCATATTAATGGTACTGGTACTCCCTCTCCTTGTATGGGGGGTGATGTGATATGAGTAGTGCACAAGAAAATATCCCGGCAGTTGTAGTGGACACTGATGACTTTAATGAGGTCCTCAAACGACTGAACGAAATCGACGAGAAAGTCGAATTTGTAAACAGTGAAATCGCACAAAGAATGGGAAAGAAAGTAGGAAGAGACATTGGTATCCTCTACGGAGCCGTAGCAGGTATCATCATGTTCTTGCTCTACATTTCAATATCACCAGTACTCTTCTGAGAGGGAAATAATATGTTCAAATTTGATAAGAAACAGGAAGTTTTCGACATTGGTGGGATTAAGTTCGGCGGCCAGCCTGGCCAGTACCCCACTATACTTGTCGGTTCCATGTTCTACAACAGGCACAATATTGTGACTGATGAAGACAAAGGAACATTTGACAAAGAAGCTGCAGAGAAACTCTGGGACAGCATGATCGAGATGAGGGATATCACCGGAAACCCATGTGTCAACCAGATTGTGGGTGAAACACCGGAAGCCATCAAGAACTACATCGATTGGTTCATTGAATATGATGACAAGACTCCTTTCCTCATTGACTCATCCGCTGGAGAAGTACGTGCTGCAGCAGCAGACTACGTTACAGAGATTGGTGTGGCAGAACGTGCCATCTACAACTCTATCAACGCAAGTATCCACGATGATGAAATTGAAGCAGTAAAGAGAAGCGACATCAACGCTTCAATCGTACTCGCTTTCAACGCTGTCGATCCAACCGTCAACGGTAAACTCGAGATTCTCGAAGTTGGTGGAGCAGGACACAGCAAAGGTATGCTTGACATCGCAAAGGAATGTGGAATCACAAAACCACTTATCGATGTTGCGGCAACACCACTCGGAGCAGGATCCGGTGCATCAATGAGAGCAGTTATCGCTGTCAAAGGTCACCTTGGTCTTCCAGTAGGCGGTGGATACCACAACCTTGCATCTGCATGGGACTGGATGAAAGATTACAAGAAACAGTTCGAGACAAAAGAGCAGCGTAAGGCAGTTTACATGCCTGCTGACATTGGAACAAACCTTGTCCCACAGACACTCGGTTCCAACTTCCAGCTCTTTGGTCCTATTGAGAACACACCTCTCGTCTATCCTGCTACCGCAATGGTAGACATTATCCTCGCCGAAACTGCAAAAGAACTCGGTCTGGAAATCATGGACGAGAACCACCCTGTGAACCAGCTGGTATAATCCGGCTACGTTCACTTTTTCTTTCTTTTTTTCTTTTTTTAACTCAATCTGATTTCTTCAGGTAGAGCTTTGCGCACATATCCTCAATGGGACATACACCGCATTTCGGGGAAATAGGTCTGCAAATTTCTTTCCCGAAACTCACAAGCAACTCGTTGACGTCCCTCCACATATCCTCGGGAAGAACAGCCTGAAGTGCAATTTCAGTCTGATCAGGATTGGAAGTATCAACAATACCAAGACGATTGGATATCCGGTGCACATGCGTATCCACCGCAATAACATCTTTGGAAAAAGCGTAAGCCAGAACACAGTTTGCCGTTTTTCTCCCAACTCCCGGAAGCTCAAGAAGTAAATCCATATCTTCGGGAACTTCACCACCATACTTTTCCAGCAAAATTGAAGCTATCTGTATAACCCGGGGTGCTTTCATCCTGTAAAAACCAACATCCTTGATTAGATTCTCGATGGCTTCTGCATCTGCTGCAGCGAAGTCTTCCGGCGTATCATAGTGTTTAAAGAGACGGCGAGTAGCTACTTGAGTGACTTCATCACGGGTGCGCTGTGAAAGCACCGTGGAAATCAGGACATAAAATGGATCATGCCTGTCCAGAAAGAATTGCGGAGTGTAGTTTTGCTTGAGTTTTGCAAAAATAGTAGGTGCTTCCATACAGAAGAATACTAGTTACTGACAGAAATATTGTGCGCAATCTTGCAGGTTGCAAAATTAGTCTTCGCTAGGGAGCTTTTTCTGAAGTGAACTGCAATCAGTTGCATTGAATTGCAGACCAACATCCTCAGGAGAGTGCCCGAAAGCAAGAGCCAGCAATTGCGTGAAATGAAGCACAGGGATTCCGTAATCGTTTCCGCCTTTCTCTTTGATCTCCCTCTGCCCGTCATCAAACTGCAAATGACAGAACGGGCAGGCGTTTATGATGCAATCCACATCTGCTTCTTTTATCCGGGAAAGCTTGTGATTTGTAATGGAAAGTGCACTTTCGGACAAACCTGATCGAACACCTCCACCAGCTCCACAGCATTCCATCTTGTCGGGATAATCAACACTTTCACAGCCTGTTGCCTCAACGATTGCATCAAAGAAAGTTGGCCTTTCTATGCTCTCAAATTCCCGACCCCTGGATGGTTTGAGAAGATGACATCCATAGTGAACAGCGACTTTCAAACCAAGGGGATTTGTTACATTGAGCTTGATTGTTTCAACGCCGATTTCCCTGAACAGGAATTCGGTTATGTGCCTAACATCAATGCTGCCTTTGTATTCCTTTCCGATTTTTGAAAGGTGCTCATTTGTCATTTCCTTGAGCTTTGAACTTTCCTTGAGTTTGTTGTTGGCCTCTGCCAGCGAACCATAGCAGCCGTTGCAGAGAGTCAAGACATCCCTTTCCATTTCCTCGGAAAGGACGATGTTGCGGGAAGTAATTGCAAGCCATGCGGGTTCGTCAAATGAACGAAAAACACCCGGTGCGGGACAGCAGGAAGCGCCCACAAGGTCCGCGCAATCAATATCCAGCTTTTCAAAACAAAGTTGAGTAGCCTTTTCAATCCCGGGATAGCGGTTGGGAATCAGGCAACCAAGGAACAATGAAACTTTATCGGACATTCTTTATTCCCCCACAATTTCCTCGAAATCACAGCTTTTAAGCAATTCTTTGACTTCATCCAGAGATTCCGGTTCGCTGTGTACCGTGGAAGGCAGTTCTGAAAGTCCCAGTTGTTTACGTTTTTCAATATTATCATCATCAATTGGGACAGCATGACCGGTTTCAAGAAGAAGACCTGCGACTTTACGATGAGTATCAAGAATGATGCCCTGATGAACAGCAATTTCCCGAATCCTGAGCACTGCGTCAACAATCCTGATTGCACGGGGGCAGCGCTCCTGACAATTGTAGCATGTGGTGCACATCCAGAGAGTTTCATCTCCCATGACCTCTGGGTCACGTGCAGCCCTGCGTACAAGTCTCCTGATGTTCAGCACTGTGTGTCGCCCCGAAGGACAGCTACCGCTGCAAGTTCCACATTGCATACATTTCAGGATGTCGAAATCCCCAATTGCAGATTCAAGAGAAGCTGTACCTTCCGGCATCTATTCACCACATACAGTAGCGGGTTTATCGGTAATAAAACATGGGTTTTCCGCTTTTTCGGATATCACGATAGCCCCGATTCGAGTAATCAATCGCAGGGAATTGGCTGGAAAACAATCATCTCAAATGTAAAATCGGCCTCTTCGCCTTCAATTTTAGGCACATCGTTAATCGTAATTTCTTCCAGCAAATTCCATTTGTAACCTATGGAGTTTAGCACACTTTCAAAATACCCTGCTTCCATATCATCAGGGAAAACAATAACCATTACACCGTTTTCTTTCAAATAGCCAGCGTATTTCCTGAGTAACTCCTGCTGTTGAGGTTTGTCAAAGGAGTGAAGAATCATATCAAACAGGATAACATCAAATCTCTGCTCCAGCTCTAGACTCAGGACATCGCCTGCAATGCCCTTTATTTTGAGTCCTTTTTTCTCAGCAGCATCCATCATTTGATCAACGCCAACCTGAGAAATATCAACCGCTGTGACATCGTAGCCCAGTGATGCAAGGAACAGGGAATCCCGACCCTGACCACATCCCAGATCTAAGAGAGTTCCTTTTACAGGGTTGGAAGAAAAGTAATCCTGCAATTCCTGATACGGGTGACCGAACATCTCGGTGTTTTCCCTGTAAGTGTCATCAAAGGAGTCGTCAGATTCGGGATGATCGTGTTCCATAATGGATCTGAGGATCTATTGGTATTAACAATTGATGATGGCAGGATTCGAAAGAAGGGTTAAGCCCCGCTTTCTTGTTCCGGCATCAGGACATCGGTAACTCCGGTTCCTTTTTTGAACATCGTACGCCGATTCAGGACAACGATGACAACTGCCGCGAGAGCGAGAAGTAGGCTGTCCCAGGGTTGGGCATCGGGAAAGATGGGATTCATTACCTGAAAGTGGAACAGGTAAGCTATTAACAGGCTGCCTTTAGCGCTATTGAAAATGGGGGTGAGGATTATGGAGAGTACAATCACACCGCCAAAGTATGGCAAGACTGACCAGCTTTCAAATTGGAGTCCGCTGATAAAGAAAGCAGGGATATGCCAGGCTGCCCAGACGACACCCAGAATCAAGCCCGCCCAGAAGGGAGAGTATTTGCGCTGCAACAGGGGCAGGGCGACTCCACGCCATCCGAATTCCTCATTTGTGCCCAGAAGGAAAAGGGAGAATGCTATCGCCGGAAGCACCTGATACCATGGGGAAAAGGGGAACGGATCGCTGATGGTACCATTGATTGCGGCTCCAAGGTAAATGATAGCCGGAAAGCCCACGATTAAGAATAGCCACCAAACCCCGGGCATCCTCCACAGGGTTAGTCGCCTGAAAAAGCTACGCAAGCCTTGCGTTCCGTAATATCGCCAGACCAGAAATATGCCGACAATACCGGGAGAATACACTGCAAGGAGAAATACAGGAGTGCTAAATGATACGAAAACCAGCACAGCAGCGAGACCCCAGGTCAGGGCGAAGGAAAGCAAGAAGAAAGGAATGAGCGTTTTTACCGTCATTCCTTCAGCGTTTGGTTCTGTTTGCATCGTATTCTCCTTTTGGATTTTGAGTGGAATCGTATTACCAGTAATGATCTCCATAATTATGTTCAGTTTTATTTTTCATTAATATCCTTAAGTAAATTCCGATTAAGACAGCGATGAAAGCAACTACCATCCCAATAACAACCGAAGGTGCCACACTCCACAATACACCTCCTAGTATTGTAACCATAAATAAAACGCCACAAATATATCCAAACGAAAAGGAAATTTTATCCAAAAATCCAATCAAAATACCTTGAATAATCCCTCCAATTGTAAGTAAAAAGATCATGGAGTAATAATTAGAAATAGCTAAATTTGTTGTATCGGATGCTGGAAGAGAGTTGGAAAGTGCTTCTATAATCATGCTTCCAACGAAAAATTCCATTTCAATTCCAAAAACAGCTATTCCCGCAACAATACCTGAGATAAACAGCCCTACATGAAATAAAATACTGTCATGTATTTCTTGTAATTCCCCCATATTTAACCCTAGCCAAATTTGAAGATCTGGAAGATTGAGTTTAGTTCATCTTAATGTCTTCTGGCGTCTCTTTAAATGGGCAAGAATCGTCATAGCCATCGCATTGCATTCCGGTTAAGCAAACATGACCTCTTTCTGTCATTCTATCAAAAGTACACCATCCGTTTTGAGAGTGGTGGCACTTTAGCAGTGAACTCGATAGCCCTTCATTCATTTTATTACCTCACATTTCACGATGTAACTTATTTTTCTATCTGGTTAAACCAAGAAATAACTTTCTTTTCAAATCTTGAAACTTCAAAATTTAGTTGAAAAGTTATCTTTTCTCCGTACTCCTTAGCTTAACAGAAGCAAATAATGCAAATCTTTATATAATATTAAGTCGGTAAAGGGTTACTGCCTGCCATGTGGAGGGCAAAACTATGAAAATTGAGAACAAGTACCAGACAAAAGAAGACGTATTGCAAGCAGTAACCGAGAACGATGTCAAATTCATCAGGACCCAGTTTACAGACATCATGGGCATGATCAAAAGCTGGGCTATTCCATCCGAGGATTTGGAAGATGCCTTTAATGACGGCGTCATGTTTGACGGATCTTCAATCGAAGGATTTGCCCGTATTGAGGAATCTGACATGATCCTTATGCCGGACCCATCTACATTCAGGGTGCTTCCATGGAGGCCATCCGAAGGTGCGGTTGCACGTATCATCGGCGACATAAAGATGCCTGACGGCACACCCTTTGAGGGCGACCCACGATACGTCCTGAAGAAAACGATTGCTGAAGCTGCTGAATTGGGATACAATATGGATGTCGGGCCTGAGCTCGAATTCTTCCTGTTCAAACTGGATGAGCATGGCAATCCTACCACTGAGCTTACCGATACCGGAGGGTACTTTGATTTCGCGCCACTTGACAAGGCACAGGATGTCAGAAGGGCAATTGATTTTGCGCTTGAAGACACTGGCTTCAAACTTGAGGCATCACACCACGAGGTTGCACCTTCACAGCATGAAATTAACTTCAGGTTCGGCGACGTCCTGACCACTGCTGACAATGTCATCACATTCAAATACGTGGTGAAATCCATAGCAACCCACCACGGGTACTATGCAACCTTCATGCCAAAACCACTGTACGGAGTCAACGGATCAGGCATGCACAGCAACCAGTCACTGACTGATAAAAACGGAAACAATGTGTTCTACGACCCTGAAACTCCAAACGGGCTTTCAGATACTGCAAGATACTACATCGGCGGACTGCTGGATCACATCAGTGAATTTACAGCAATCACAAACCCGACTGTTAACTCATACAAGAGGCTGGTTCCCGGTTATGAAGCCCCGATTTACATAACCTGGTCTGACAGCAACCGCAGTTCACTCATCAGGATTCCGGCAACAAGAGGCAAGGGGACCCGTGTGGAACTCCGCTGCCCGGACCCGGCATGCAACCCCTATCTGGCATTTGCACTGATGCTGTCTGCAGGGCTAAACGGAATCAAGAATAAAACTGATCCCGGGGACTCAGTTAAAAGAAACATATTTGAACTTACAGAAACAGAAAAGAAAGATATGGGGATTTACTCTCTCCCGGGGAATCTGAGAGAGGCAATCGATGCAATGAAGAACAGTGATTTCGTACGCCAGACTGTAGGTGATCACCTGTTCGAGAATTACCTGTGTGCCAAAACAAAGGAATGGGACAATTACAAGGCAAGGGTACACCAGTGGGAACTGGACACATACCTTGGCATACTCTGAAAGGGATGTGAAAATCACATTCCTTTTCGGAAATTTGAATCAAATTAACAAAAGTGCTTGGTGAAACTTATGTGTGGAATAATAGGCGTAATAGACAGGAAAATGAACAAAATGGATGGCTCCAGTATCCGTGATGCATTAAGCCTCATGAATGAAAGAGGTAGCGGAGAAGGTGCCGGCTATGCTGCATACGGGATATATCCCGATTTTGCAGACTGTTATGCCCTCCACGTATTCTTTGACAACCTCGTTGAGCCAAAATCAACAGTAGATGATATGATCCAGAAATGGGGCAGGATTGTCTACCAGGAAGAAATACCAACCTACCAGCAACCGGGACTAAAAAGAGCACACGTACCATGGAGATATTTCTTCAAACCCTACAGTGACCTCATGACAGGAAGCAGCACACCTGAAGATGATATTGTAAAGCACCTTGTCATGCATATTAACTCTGACATAAAAGGTGCACTTGTATTCTCTTCCGGCAAGAACATGGGCGTGTTCAAGGCAGCAGGATGGCCCGAGGATGTCGCCAACTTCTACAGGATTGAAAATTACGAAGGACACATCTGGATCGCACATAACCGCTATCCAACCAACACTCCCGGATGGTGGGGAGGAGCACACCCGTTCAACCTGCTCGACTGGGGAGTTGTCCACAACGGGGAAATTACATCTTACGGAACCAACCGCAGGTTTGTTGAGAGCAATGGATACACCTGCAGCATGTTTACCGATACTGAAGTAGTCGCATACCTCTTTGACCTGCTCGGGAGACACCACAAGCTTCCCGAAGAAGCAATTGTGAAAGCACTTGCACCGCCTTTCTGGGATGAAATTGATTCAATGGAAGACAAGGAGCACGAACTCAATAAGGCAATCAGGCTTACATACGGCCCTGCGCTGATGAACGGCCCCTTCGCAATCGTTGTTGCAACCCAGAACTGGATGGTAGGATTCACCGATCGTATCAAACTCCGACCTCTCGTAGTCGGGGAAAACGGGGATCGTTTGTACATTTCAAGCGAAGAAGCCGCTATACGTGTAATGGACCCAAATGTCCAGAAAGTTTACATGCCAAAAGCAGGCGAGCCTGTAATCGGGAGGGTTATAGAATGAGCCTTGGCAGTATCCCTATGCGATACCGAGTAAAAATCGACCGAGAGCAGTGCATGGAATGTATGCGCTGTATCGACAACTGTTCCTACGGAGTTTTCCGGGAAGAAAACGGGAAAATCCACATCGATTCCCGAAACTGTACTGTATGCCACCGCTGTATTTCCATGTGCCCCAGAGACGCAATCGATTTGCATGAAAGGCCTGTGGATTACCGCAGCCACCCCCTCTGGACACCTGAAGCCCGAGAGGACATCATAAACCAGGCAAGAGGCGGAAAAATCATACTTTCCGGAATGGGAAATGCAAAGCCATATCCAGTCATTTTCGACAGGCTTGTACTGGATGCCTGTCAGGTTACAAACCCGAGCATTGATCCGCTGCGTGAACCAATGGAATTGCGCACATATATCGGGAAAAAACCCAAACAGCTTCATATTACGAAAAACGAAGCAGGGGATCTCGAACTTGAAACTGAGCTATCACCAAACCTCAAACTTGACACACCCATTATGATAGGCCACATGAGCTATGGTGCAATCAGCCTAAATGCCCAGCTCAGCCTTGCAAAAGCGGCTGCCAAAGTGGGAACTTATATGGGAACCGGGGAAGGTGGGCTGCACGAGCATTTGCATCCCTACCAGAACAACATGATTGTACAGGTTGCATCCGGAAGATTTGGTGTCGATATTGACTATCTTGAAAGAGGAGCTGCCATTGAAATTAAGATCGGGCAGGGAGCAAAACCCGGAATTGGAGGACACCTTCCTGGCGAAAAAGTGTGTGCAGACATTTCATGCACAAGGATGATCCCGCAGGGAAGCGATGCAATCAGCCCTGCACCACATCACGATATTTACAGTATTGAGGATCTTGCCCAGCTTGTGAGAAGCCTCAAGGAAGCCACCAACTGGGAGAAACCGGTTTTTGTCAAGATTGCAGCAGTCCACAATACTGCAGCCATTGCTGCTGGTATTGCCCGTTCATCTGCTGATGCCGTTGTAATTGACGGCTTCCGCGGAGGTACGGGAGCTGCTCCAAAGGTATTCAGGGACAACGTGGGAATACCAATCGAAGCAGCCATTGCAAGCGTGGACCAGAAGTTGCACGATCAGGGAATACGCAACAAGCTCTCAGTGATTGCAAGTGGAGGAATCCGTAACAGTGCCGACATCGCCAAGGCTATCGCTCTTGGTGCAGATGCAGTTTACATCGGTACTGCCGCCCTTGTTTCGATGGGATGCAGGGTTTGTGGAAACTGTTACCGCGGACTCTGCCCCTGGGGTATTGCAACCCAGCGCGAGGATCTTGTGCAGCGGCTTGACCCTGAAATTGAGTCCGAGCATGTGGCAAACCTGATCAATTCATGGACCCTTGAACTGAGCGAAATCATGGGAGCTGCAGGAATCAACAGTATCGAAAGCCTTCGCAGCAACCGCAGCAGACTTCGTGGTTACATGCTTGATGAAGGAACTCTTGAAGTACTGGAAGTCAAGCCTGTGGGGGCCTGAACATGACAAGCAGAACCATTAATGCAAAAAATATGCATTACACACCCCTGAACAAAAGGATTAAGGAACTCGTCAAAACAGGAGTTCAGGAAATAGTCCTTGAAAACGTTCTTGGGCAGCGGTTTATCGCAAACGGACTCCGAGGCAAGGTTACAATTCATATTCACGGGGTACCTGGAGGAGATCTGGGAATGTTTATGAGCGGACCCACATGCATCGTTCACGGAAACTGTGAGCATGCCCCCGGAAACACCATGGCAAAGGGAAAAATAGCCATCCACGGAAGCGCAGGTGATGCCGTAGCCCACAGCATGCGTGGCGGGAAAATATTCGTGAGGGACAATATCGGATACCGCGGAGGTATCCATATGAAAGAATATGGAGACAATCCTGCAGTCCTGATAGTCGGAGGATTAGCACAGGCATTCCTCGGGGAATATATGGCAGGAGGAAAAATCATTGTGCTTGGCTCAGGAAGCGATCGAGCTGTGGACGGAAGGGAAATTGGAAGCGGAATCCACGGCGGAGAAATCATTGTCCGGGGAGATGTTGATGAAAAACAGCTTGGCGTAGGAGCAATAACCGAGGATTTCGGGAAAGAGGACCTGGATGCAATTAAGCCACTCATCCTTGAGTTCTGTGAAAGCTTCAGTCTTGATCCAAAACAGTATCTTGATACTAAATACACACGCATAGTCCCTGCAAGCAGCAGACCCTTTGCGGGCAAATATACCTGGGAGTGAGCATCATGGGAAACTACCTCGATCTTAAAGAGAAAGTCTGGGAAACCGGACGTTGTAGCGGTTGCGGAGGCTGTACAGCAATCTGCCCGGCAGATGCCCTTTATTTTGACAATAATGAGACCGAAGTCAGGCCGACAACCACAGGCTACTGCAAGGAAGTCTCCGACGGAGTTCCCTGTGGCGCCTGTTATGAAGTCTGTCCACGCCTTTCCGGCGAGGAAACAAAAGAGGGAGAGATATTTGAAATTCTCGCTGCCAAAGCCGGGTTTGAAGTGGAAAAGAAACAGAGCGGAGGAGCGGTTTCTGCAATTCTTGTTAACGGGATTGAAGAAGGATTACTCGATGCAGTCGTCACGGTGGAAGAAAATCCGTGGACACTCAAACCTTCATCTGTTGTCCTCACATCCTCAGAAGCCCTTATTTACCGTGCAGGAAGTCGATACAGTTGGTGGGTACCCCTCCTGTCAGCCCTGAAGGAAGCTGTCGTTACAAAAGGATACAGGAAAATCGCCATTGTGGGACTCCCATGTGTGGTTGAAGCAGTAGAAAGGATTCGCACAAGTGAACATGAACTCCTGAAACCATATGGAAAATCCATATCCCTGGTCATCGGACTATTCTGTACCGAAAGTTTTAGTTATGACAAATTGATGGACACCAAAATCAAAAAGGAAAGGAACATCGAACCCTGGCAGATCCGGCGTATGGACGTAAAGGGAGCACTTGAACTTGTCCTTCAGGACGGGAAAGAAGTAATACCCATTGAGGAACTGGATGACTGCATCCTGCGGGGGTGCCATCATTGTGATGACTTTGCGGCTGAGAGAGCTGATATTTCGGCCGGTTCAATTGGAAGTCCGGAAAATCATACTACCCTGATTATTCGCAATCCAGTTGGTGAGCGATTTGTCAGCAGCGCTAAAAATTCCGGAAAGCTGCTAACCTCAGATGATGTTGAAAGGAGCATCATTGAGAAAATGGCTTCCAGAAAAAAAGAGCGTCTGCATGAAAAGTAACTTTTAATAGTTTCAGGGAGCTTGCGCCAAAGTATAATACCCATGGCCTGATATTTTCCTTTTAGGAGCACCGACTTAATGGCCATCTACACAGTTTCCGAGCTGAACAAACACGTACGTGAAGTTATTACATACGAACCAACCCTCCAGCAAGTGTGGCTTCAGGGAGAAGTTTCCAACCTCACCAAACACAGTTCGGGACATTACTATTTTACACTAAAAGATGAAAACAGTCAGATCAGCTGTGTTAGTTTCAGGTCTGTTAATCGTAATCTTCGTTTTGAAGTTGAAAAAGATATGAAACTCCTTGTTTTCGGCAATGTGGACCTGTACACTGTAAGGGGACAATACCAGTTTCAGGTTCTTGACCTGAGACCTGACGGAGTCGGAGAACTATACAAAGCCTACGAGCAATTGAAAAAGAGGCTTGATGAAGAGGGTCTTTTTGATCCTGCAAAGAAGCAATTCCTGCCGGATTTCCCCCGGAAAGTCGGAGTTGCAACATCCCCCACAGGAGCCGCCGTTCATGACATCATAAATGTCCTTAAAAGACGTTATCCAGTTGAAATGCTACTTGCACCAACCGTTGTGCAGGGAGAACAATCTGCTGATAGTATCGTGAAGTCACTGGAAATGCTTGACCGCGCAGAAGTGGACGTTATCATTCTGGGGAGAGGCGGCGGTTCCCTTGAGGACTTGTGGTCTTTTAATGAGGAAAAGGTTGCACGTGCTATTTACTCCTCAAAGATTCCAATCATTTCTGCAGTGGGTCATGAAACCGATTACACAATTGCAGATTTTGTTGCTGATGTAAGGGCACCCACGCCATCCGCTGCTGCCGAGATTGCAGCACCTGACAGGGAAGAAACAAAAAGGTGGGTGGAAAAGCTCGAAAAAACACTTGGCAGCGAAATTATTCACATTCTTCAGAGACATCGTCAGTCTCTGGAGAGTCTCAAAAGGCACATCGAGCCTTCCAAACTGGAACGTCTATACATGCAACAATGGCAGCATGTAGACGAAATTTCAGGACGATTACCCGGAATTATGAGGTACAGAATCGAAGCAAAGGGAGCCATGCTTTCGTCCGCTGCCGGGCGATTGAATGCGGTTAGTCCCCTTAATACATTAGCAAGAGGCTATGGGATTGTGCTTGATGAAAATGGAGTTGTCATTAACACGGTAGCGAAACTTAGCAAAGGAAGTTCTATTGAAGTGTTGTTAAGGGACGGAAAAGCCGATTGCATAGTAGAAAATGTTAAACCTGAATCACCAAAAACAAAAGGTGAAGATAATGGCAAATAAAGAAAAACCCGATGAACGCAGCTTTGAAGACAATCTCCATGAACTCGAGGAAATTGTCTCAAGACTTGAAGAAGGAGAACTTTCCCTTGAAGAAAGCATGGAAATGTTTGAGAGAGGAATGAAACTCTCCGCTGCCTGCAACACAAAATTAAGCCAGATGGAACAAAGGATCAAAGTTCTCGTGGAAGAAGGCGACAGGCTTCTGGAGAAGTCATTCCTGGAATAAAAAACAAAGTCAATTCCATTGCATATCGAAATCAAGAAAGTATAAGTAATCCTAATTTCATAAGGAAAATGCAATGAGTGAACTGCAGAACGTTCCTTGTTATATCGAGGGAATGGATGATATCCTGGGGGGATTTAAGTCACCGGCCGCCATTCTCATTGCCGGCAGTGCTGGCGTGGGAAAGACAACAATGGCCTTACAGATGCTGGCAAATGCCGCTAAAGCCGGAGAAAAAGCCCTGTATATTCCTCTCACTACAGAAACTGCCGAAAGGTTCAGGCTTTCTCTTTCAACATTCAAGTTTCTTGACGATTCCGTAGAAGTACATGAAATTAATAGGGCAAATGCCGAAAAGGATCCCCTAAGCACGCTTATTGATATCGGGAATGTCATAACTTCCGTAAATCCTGACAGGATAGTAATTGATCCAATAACACCTATCGGTTTTGGTTTTGTTGAACAGGAAAGAAGACGCTTTTTCTACACCCTTGATTCTATGATCCGGGAGTCCAATGCATTGACTTTCCTTATCGGTGAGCTGGAGAAAGAAGAAATCCACAAAAATGTAGCAAGCCACCTGACGGATGGAATAATTTACTTATCCAGATCCAGCCGGGAATCCCGTTCATACCAGGAAATGGAAATCCTGAAAATGAGAGGAGTTGAACCACCATACAGCATTGGATGTATGATCCAGAGTTTCAATTATTCTGTAAATCCAGAAAATTTCAGGGTTTTTTCTGATATCAAGGCTAATGGTGAAATTATCAAAGGTGAAGTCATCTCTTCAGGAATCGAAGGCTTTGACGAAATGATTTCCAACAAACTACAATCCGGAAGCTCAATCCTTGTTGCTGGCGAACCCGGGAGTGGAAAGACTGTTTTTGGGTTGCAATTCATAAATAAGAGCCTTGAGAACGGCGATAAATGTGTTATTTTGACCTTTTACGAAACCGTTGATCAGATAATTGAAAACGCTGCCTCCTTTGGATGGGATTTCAGGAAGCACGTTGATTCCGGGAATCTGGTTATTGTGAGTGACGGCCTGCAAGACATCTGTTTTGCAAAATATTCCAACCTTATCAAGGAAAATATTGAGCAATCCAATGCCAAACGTGTAATGATTGATGGATTGCCAAATATTGAACTTTCAATTACTGATCCCATGAAACTCAGGGGTTTCCTGCATTCCCTCACAAATTACCTTAAGGAAAAAGGTGTAACCTCACTTTTCACCACCGAAATGACAGGTGCAGGATGGGAGAAAGTAAACAGCCTTGAAGCATCCTTTATAGTGGATATTCTGTTGGTACTCAAAATGACCGAGGATGCAGACACTACAAAAAGACTCCTTCAGGTAATGAAAGCAAGAGGGATACCCAGCAATCTTACGCTGAAAGAGTTCCAGATAGATGAAAAAGGAATAACGTTAGGATAAATCAGATATTCTGGATTTTCCTCTCAATGGCAGTACCTTCCTCAGTGAGGGAATACAAGCCATTGTTCCCGGAAAGAAGACCTTTCTCCTCAAGTTCGGAAACCATTTTTTCAACCGAAGGTTCGATCACATGCATGAGTTTAGAAATGTGTTTTACATCCAGTTCCCCTTTGGAACCCAGAAGAGTCAAAAGTTTCTGTCTGTTATTGTTTCCTGTAACAAAACCCATGAGTTCTTCTTCCATAAATATCACCAGTTATCGATATGGGACGCATACTATAAACCACTTGCTTAAGGTTTCCGAAAAAACCTTAAGAAGCCAGATTGTACGACGAGTAAACTAATTGTAGAAATAAGGTAATTGCATGTTATGGTAAAGCTCAGGAAGATTGCAATCCAGACAATCAAAAAATGGAATGCTGACAATGGAACTTCGTTCAGCGCAGCCCTTTCTTTCTACCTGATCCTTAGCCTGCCTTCCCTGTTTTTATTTTCGCTTTCCCTTGGTGGAATGTTTCTGAAAATGGAACGGTTGCAGGGTGCGATCATCAATTATATTTCACCCTTTGCAGACGAGCAAATAGTAAACTCCCTGAATCTACTTTTTCAGCAATTACCGGAAACCGGCTCTCTTACCATTGGGTTGTTGAGCAGTTTTGTGTTGTTCCTCTGGAGCGCCGGCAATATTTTCATCCATTTGCAGAAGACCATCAACATCATGTGGGGATTGAAAGAATCCAGAGAAAAATGGTACCGCAAATTGTTGCAAAAACGCCTCTCTTCTTTTATTGCGGTTTTTATGTTTAGCTTGTTGCTTATATTAAGCATCCTTGCAGAAATTTTCCTGGCAATAATCTCAAAATTCCTTAACGAGATCCTGCCGTTTTCCCTTGATTTGATACAATACGGATCTGCTGTGATTAACTTCCTGGTACTCACCGTATTTTTCATATATATCTACACACTACTTCCGGAAAAGAGCATTGAAACAAAGTTCATTGCTGCTGGTTCAATACTAACAGTTGCTTTCATAACCCTTGGAAAATACCTTTTTAGCCTCTACCTTTCGTATAGCAGTCTGACAACGGTCTACACGCAGATTGGAGCTTTTCTGGCAGTGTTTTTGTGGTTGTATTATTCAGCTATTATCGTAACGGTAATGATTGAATTCATTAAGGTGTATTCTGATACCTTGAAACAAACTGTGAAATCTTCAAACTCACAATAAAATGGAAAAAGTAATGGGAAATTCAATATTTCCTATTCCCGAAAATTCCGGAACCGACACGCACCATCGTAGCCCCTTCCTCAATGGCCACCCTGTAATCACCGGACATACCCATGGAAAGTTCCTGAATATCGATATTGCCGCTATTCTCCCCTTTCATCTCATCAAAAAGCGCTTTCATTTTCCTGAAATACAAACGAGTTTCCTCAGGAGACCCATACGGAGGTATGCACATAAGACCTTTCACAAGGATGTTGTCGTATGAATGAATTTCGGATACTACAGAGTTGATTTCATCGAGATCAAAGCCATATTTCTGAGGTTCATCTCCGATATTTACCTGAAGAAAAACTTCCTGTACTTTTCCAATTGCTTCGGCTTTCCCGTCAATGTCCTGAATCAGCTTCAGGGAGTCAACTGACTGTATGATATCAAAATACTGGACAGCTTTTTTGACCTTGTTGGACTGCAAATGACCAATCAGATGCCTTTCACAGGGCAGGATTTCAGCACACTTGTCTTCAAATTCCTGAACCCTGTTCTCCCCTATGATTGTTGCACCTGCCCTGATAGACTGATTTATCCGCTCAGCGTCCACGGTCTTGGTGACGGAAACGAGTTTAACATTTCCGATTTCCTTCAGAACTGTTTTTGTGTTTTCATCGACTGACATTCGTAATTCCGGAGATTTTGGTGTTGAAATAAAATGGATTTGTAATACAATTCAAACTCGGTATGGATTAAGTGAAGTGATTTGTATATAAGAGGTTCGTTTGGATTTCAACTTCTCAAAAGAATCAAAAAGGGAATAAGTGTGCAGGATAAGAATTTGTGGGGTGGAAATGCTGTTATACAAACCACCGACGTCCCATGTGTTTAAACGAGATGGGCAGACGGCCCATGAAGGCGATGCTTTTTGAACCATCTGCCTCCGTCGGTACCACCCCACTATGTTACTCCTTTTTAAGGCTTCAAAGTATAAAATAATTACATCTACAAAACTTTGCCACAGATATGACCGCTATAGATTTACTAATAAATTCCCATTAAAATTTGTGAATCATGGTTATTCCTTAGACGATTTTGTTAAAATAAAAAATGACAGCTGTGTTAATGATGCATGACCCATCAAAAATCATAGCTAAACATGACGAGAAAAACACAAAAGGAATACTTTTATAACCCAGCGTGCCCATTTAGGGCATGGCAGGCTAGTCCGGGTAGCTCGGCGTTATCTATAACCCGAAATCGTCGATAAGCGGGGGACGAAGCCGAAGGAAGGTCTCTGGATCATCTTCAAACCTGTGATCTCAACTGCGAAGCCCCGTCCTGTCTGGATGGTGGTGATATGGGGACTGGTTGGAGAATCAGTTTCTGCATCTTCATCGTGGAGAACGGCCGAGGCCCGGAAGGGAGCAGGCTTACCGTGAGCATACATCGCTTTCAGGGTTGCGGAGTGGAGGAGAGATTGCAGACCACTTGTTGGTGTGAAGGACATCGACCCAAGGCGTGCCTGTCAACTTATACCTAGAAAAACATTAAATATCTGTTAGTCTTTATGGACTGATGCGTGACGAGATAGCCAAGCCCGGTATGGCGCAGGATTGCTAATCCTGTGGTGCTATGCGCCTCGGGGGTTCGAATCCCCCTCTCGTCGCTTCAACACTTTTTTGTCGTCACTTATATCTATAAGAATCACAGAGGTTGTCACATGTCAGAACACATGAATGAACTTCCGGTCATTCAAAAATCATCTCAAGATGAAAAAAAGTCCTCCGCTTGCGACGGATGTGAAACAAAAGGATGCTGTGGCGCCCTTGGGATTCGTGCAGGCGCTGAAAAAGAAGAGGTCTATCGAAATCTGACAATTTATCTCATACTGCTGGTTGTCATAGTTGTCGGGGCCTATATTCTCAAAAACCTTATGTCACTGGTTTTATCCTGATCAACGCTTGTAAGGATAGCGCATTATTCTTCCGCATTTAAGGCAGGTAATGCAAACATTATTTTTCTGCAATCTGACCCTTGAAGTACTTCCGGGAACAAGATAAGAATCACAGCTTCTGCATACCTTTTGGCGCAAATCCCGCGGAAGGCGGACACGGTGTCGCATCCCCATCCTGCGTGCAAGAGCAGCATACCTTGAACTTCTTTCAGGATGAGTTTCAAACTCCGCTTCCGCAAGCTCGAAAAGACGGCGTATGCGCTGTGCAGCCATTTCTTTAATGAGAGATTTCTGTTGTTTGCGGGAGCGTGACATATTACACCTGTTATTCTTTATCCTTCAACAATGTTTTCGAGAATGACTACTTCAACATCCTGCGCTTTTTCTTTTACAAGGGAAATAAAAAGATCGAGATCCCCATCCATTCCTTCCAGAGTTCCATAATGCATTGGAATTACGACTTCAGGCCTAATCCAGGAAACTGCTTCTGAAGCTGCTTTCTCATCCATTCCGTATCCTGCAATGGGCAGGAGGGCAACATCTGCATCGATTTTTTTCATTTCCTCAATCAGATCGGTATCACCTGCGTGATAGATCCGCTTTCCACCAATTTCAACGATATAACCAACACCCATTCCCTTTGGATGATTGGATTTCTCAATGTTATAAGCAGGAACAACTTCTATATTGAGCCCTTTAATGGAAAGCTCATCATGCAAAATGTCTCCTGCATCAATCCGTCTTGCATCACCACGGAATTCAAGATTACAGCTTTCCGGGATCAATGTTGTAGCCGTACTTTTCCTCACTTTTGTGATTGATTGCGGAGAACAATGATCATGATGTTCATGGGTAATCAGAAGAAGATCCGCCTGCAAATCGTGGCCTACGTATGGAGGTACTTTATACGGATCAATGTAAACAACATGCTCTCTGTCCTTGAGAACAAAACCTGCATGGCCCAGCCATTCAATTGTAACGGATCCAGTTTGAAAGCTTTTCATGAACAACCTTCCTGCTAGCTGTGATAGTTATCAAGGCGTATAATCTTTCTGATTCAGATGAAAAAATGCATTCGAAAGGATTTTTCTGCCTGTTATGCAGATGATAAAAATACTCCAAATTAATCTTTTGCCGTTTCGAATAAATTTTATATAGAATAGATTCTGTATATACACTTTGGTGGAAGATCTGAAAGATTTTTTCCTCACAAATTAGTCTTGAACAAAGACAGAAGGGACCAACAATGAAAATACGTGTAGTTAGCTCAAAAGAAGAAATAAACACATTAAATGAAGATGAGGAAATTGTGCATCTCGCATTCCGTCCTTCAAACACGGACATCTTCACCCTTGTGCTCAAATGCCCAAAGGTGAAAGCATTGCACATACCCAGCTCTTACAAGAGAACAATATCCTCTTCCGCAAAAATGTATCTTGAAATGCAGGGAATAGAGCTTCTTGAAGGCGATGTCTGGGGACACAGGAAGGATATCAACGAGTATTCCGAAGTATCCAGGAACGTCTATGACCGCATTGACGAATACAGGAAGGAAGGGCTTGCAGAAGACAAAATTGCCGATAAAATGGTAAAAGAAACCAGACTCAGCCCTGATTTCATCAACTTCATAATGCAACAGCAATAAAATCGAAGTCCTGCCAGGGCTTCTTTTTTATTCACCGACTACCTGAACTATTACTTTTCTCGTCCTTGACCGGTTGTCAAGATTCAGGCAGATAACCTGCTGCCATGTTCCCAGTGGAATTTCACCGTTTATCAGTGGAAATGAAATGCTTTGCCCGATAAGTGATGCACGCACATGGGAATGTCCATTCCCGTCATGCCAGCGCTCATTATGCCTGTACTCAAGAAATTCAGGAATTATTCTCTCAAGTGCATTTCCCAGATCATGAACTAGACCCGGTTCATACTCAATTGTCGTCAATGCGCCGGTGGATCCCGGCGAGAATACGCAGACAATGCCGTTTTTTACAGAAGAAGATTCCACGGATTCCAGAATCCGGGATGTTATGTCAACAATATCAGTGCCTTTGGCCATTTCAAAAGAAAAATCATCCGAGTAAACGGCCATTTGGAACACCTAGTTTACTTCACATCCACAAGCTTGAGGCCGGCAGCTGAAACGCCAAGAACAAACAACATTAAGACAGCCACATAGCCGTATCCTTCATAATTGGTAGCGCTTTCTGAACCGCCAAATGTTGAATGTACGATAACAAGCATCAGGGTGAAAAGGATAATGGATCCAATTGCAAGAAGAATTTCAAGTGGTTTCTTGTCCATGCTAAATAGAATTGCATATCTCATACATGAAACTAACGCAGTAAGCTTAAGGCAACATTTAAGGAACATCCTGATAAAACTACAGTAAAACACATTCAGGATACATATGACCGAATTTGAAAGAACTCTGGTACAATCATTTAACCAGTTTTTTGAGGAAAAGAATATCCGGGCTGTTGCACACCGTATCAAGCAACACCGCTTTACACCGCAGTTTCTGGACGTTCTTGTTGATTCCCTTAACCCGGA
The DNA here is from genome assembly GCF_017874375.1 of Methanohalophilus levihalophilus. NCBI lineage: Archaea > Methanobacteriati > Methanobacteriota > Methanomicrobia > Methanosarcinales > Methanosarcinaceae > Methanohalophilus > Methanohalophilus levihalophilus. Next base: position 171,598 of record NZ_JAGGLK010000003.1, on the reverse strand, counting down.
TTACTATCTTGGCATCGAGTGCAAAAGTATCTCTGTAGACAAGGGAGCTAATGCATTATATTTCAGCCAGCATTTTACTGTTGACAAAAATGGGGTTCATCAGGTGGAAAGAATAGGAGATTATATTAATAAATCCGGCAGAAATGGATTTTTAGCGGTTGAGCTGCGCCACGGGGTTGGGAAAACAAGAGAAGCCTATGCAATACCCTGGGCAAACATAACCGAGAAATATACCAGTGGAAAACTGAAATACACGATATCGGAAATACAGGATTTTCCCGAAATCAAACGAAGCGGAAAATTCTATTTAATAGAGCCGGAATGCTGGGAAAAAGGAGACTGCAACATTGGAAACAAGTGATATGAACACTGTGTTTGCGCAGATGAAAGAAACTGCGTATTTCTGTGCAACTGAAATACAGAACCATGATTCTGTATCCGTAGTCTCACATATTGATGCTGACGGATTGACATCTGCAGCCATAATATGCACCGCACTGGAGAGAGCAGGACTGGAATACGACATCCGGTTTGTGAAGCAACTCGATGAAACAATAATTGAGGAAATTGCTAACATCAATCCTGAAGTAGTGATTTTCACCGATCTGGGCAGTGGAATGCTGGAAACTATGAACAAATACGGGATTAATGCAGTCGTGTCCGATCATCACCAGCCACAGGGAACAGGGAAATTCCACCTCAATCCCCACCTTTTCGGGATTAACGGTTCCTACCAGTTAAGCGGATCGGGTACCACCTACATACTTGCAAATGAACTTGGAGATAACCGTGATCTTGCCGGCCTTGCAATCGTGGGAGCTGTGGGAGATCTCCAGCACCTCAAAAAAGGGGAACTAACCGGAATCAATCGCATAATACTGGAGGAAGGCAGCAAAAACGGTGTTGTAAGCTACAATAAAGACATAACACTTTTCGGGAAGCAAACGCGACCCGTCTTCAAATTATTACAATTCGCATCTGATCCATATCTCCCGGGGCTCACAGGAGACGAGGATGCATGCATTAAATTCCTTGCAGATATAGGAATCCGGTTTAGCGGGGATGAGCGCTGGAGACGCTGGATAGATCTCGAAATCCCGGAAAAACAAAAGATAGTGTCGGCACTTGTACAGCATTGCGTTCAGTCCGGAATTCCATCCTACAAAGTGGAGAGAATGATAGGTGAAGTCTACCTCCTGCTAAATGAAAAGGAGGGACAGGAAATGCGGGATGCGTCCGAGTTTTCCACACTGCTGAATGCCACAGCCAGATATGAACACGCTGATGTAGGGCTGGCCGTTTGTATGGGAGATCGCGGGGAAGCTTATGATAGCGCTAAAACATTGCTTTACGAACACAGGCAAAACCTTGTAAAGGGTCTGATGTTTGTAAAAGAAAACGGCATCATCCAGATGGAAAACCTGCAATACTTCGATGCAGGAAACAACATCAAGGAAACAATTGTAGGCATTATTGCAGGAATGAGTACTACAGCCATCGGAAACCGGAACAAGCCTATAATAGCGTTTGCAGATGCGGATTCCGGCGTAAAGGTTTCAGCCCGGGGAAGTCAGGATCTTATCCGCCGTGGACTTAATCTTTCAAAAGCAATGTCTGAAGCTTCAGCCGAAGTCGGGGGAGCAGGCGGAGGACATGATATCGCAGCCGGTGCCACAATACCAGCAGCTTCAAAACAGGAATTTGTAACCAGACTTAACCAGATAATCGGCCAGCAGGTCAGATGAAGTCTTCTATATGACCCATGGAACCAATGTCAACAATGCTTGACATTGCATTTGTTTTTATGTGCATGCCCTGCTCTTTCACAATGGCCATTGGGTTTGTCCCGCCTATGACCACCAGACCAAGGTGATCACGTTCCACCGGCACATCCAGCACACGGCTATTGGGCTCGCCGACTTCCAGAATTCCGCTGATACCGACTTCCATCATCTCGTAGAGAATCCTGTCGATCTCATCCCTCGCAGACATGTGCACTTCTCTCAGGTTTGCGAGGATTTTCCCGGAACCGGTATGCAACATCTGCAAAACCGAAGTAATATCCTGGGACATCAGGACTTCAAGCGGATCAATGGTAGTACTTGCGTAGGTCAACACATCGGTGAACCTAACCGGTAAGCCGTTATGTATCTGGACAACTCCTCCAAACTTAGGATTGGCCAAAACACCTGATTTCAACAGAAGTCCATCAATTGTAATACTGCACATGGTGGCAATACCGACTTTCCCGGAAGGTACTTTAAAGCCGCCGATCGTCTCACCAGCATGCAATAACTTAAGAAAAGGACTGATTGACAGGCCACTATTGAAAGCCACGCCCATCACTTCAAGAACACGGTCAAGATCAACTTCATCCACAAGGGAAACATTTACAATAATGTCCCCTTCCATTGTACTGAGATCAAGAGTTGTCTTAAACATCATGTTCTCAATCTTTGAAGACATGAATAAGACAGGGTTGTTATATTCCTGCATCCCTACACCTGAATGTGTTTGTATAGGGAATGAAGCCCATTGGATATATGTTTGATGTCTCAGGAAATAAGCCGGGACAAAGACCCCATAAATTCCTGCGGCCTTGTCAGGAAACGGAGTTTTTCCGGATCTTTGACAAGCTCATACATGTCTTTTCCATGAACCAGACCAAATTCAGGCAATTCACGAGGCTTTACATACCTGATTTCAGCCGCACTGTTATAGGAAGGATTTCTCACAAAACCATCCTTAAGCAGGTAGTAGGCAGCCCCTGCCTTTTCCTGTATTGGGCGGTATATGGAAGAAAAACTGGTACAAACCCAGTTAGCCATTTTAAGATCTTCTGATGAAGCATTTATTGTAATGTGCCCGTAATCTGGAGGAATGACTACAATGTCCCCTTTTGAAGCACGTATGACCACCACATCGGAAACATCCGTTGAATCATCATGCTGCAGAAGGTATGTTGCTTCCCCTTCAAGAACCTGATAAACCTCTGGATAGGCAATAATAGTCCCTGGAACTACCGGATGAAAATGCCCTGCTGTCTTAATGTATTCGTCCCCAAGCATCCCGGCAGGAATTATAGTAATATCATATCTCAAATCATATTCAGAGATTACTGTGTGATCATCTTCTGTAAGGTACAGGTCACGATACATATAGTAAAGTTCCCTGTCTTCGGCATTTTCCAGCCATTTGCGATCATAGACTACTTCATCCATGTCGCTGAGCATACGAACATTGGGCGTATGCTTTTTTCCTCCGAATGTAATCTTATTATCCATCAAATCCCTCATTTCTACCCCTAAATAACTATAGGTACTAAAAGTACAAAAATGTTAAACGTTTCCATGAAAATGCTTAAGATCAATGACCCCTTCATAAGAAAGGAGAGACGATGGCAGAGGAAATCAAACTGATACACACCGCTGATACACACATTGGATACAGGCAGTATCACAGCGATATCCGAAGGCATGATTTCCTGAAAGCTTTTGAAAACATTGTCAATGATGCAATTGAGATGGATGTTGCTGCGATAATCCATGCCGGCGACTTGTTTGACTCAAGGAATCCAACTCTGGAAGACATTCTACAGACAATGGAAATTCTTTCCCGCCTAAAAGCTTCAAACATTCCTTTTCTTGCAATCGTCGGGAACCACGAAAGTAAACAAAATACACAGTGGCTGGATCTTTTCCAGAGCATGGAACTTGCAGCAAGGTTAGGAAGCGAGCCGTATGTTCTCAGCAACTGTGCAATCTATGGAATTGACAGCATCCCGAAACCAAAAATTGCAGGATTTGATTATTCTGTTTTTTCCAACCCTCCAGAAAATATCAATCACGTTTTTCTTGCGATGCACCAACTTGTAACTCCGTTTCCGTTCGGGGAGTGGGATACCGAAAAACTCATCTCATCAATGCCTTTTTCGATAGATGCCTTGCTTCTGGGGGACTACCATAAGTATGAAAAAACAAAGATCGGTGATACATGGCTTACTTACCCGGGCAGTACCGAGAGAAACAGTGCTGCGGAGAAGGAGACGCGTGGCTACAACCTGATTACAATAAGTGACATGGACATTGATATTGGAAGACGTAATCTCCAGACAAGGGATTTCCTGTACCTCAAAGTAAGTCTCAAACCGGATTCCGAAACCTACAGGGATATTTTTAACGCAATTAAGGAAAACGATGTCCTTGATAGTGTCGTTTTCCTGGAAATCGATGGAGACACATCCCAGGATGTTTCCTATAACCAGATTGAAGAGTTCATTCTGAAAGAAGGAGCAATTGCCTGCAGGATCAATGATAAAAGAATTTCAGGACAGGAAGGAGATGAAGAGAGACCCAAAATCAGTTTTGCAGATCCTGATTTAGCCGTAAAAGAAGAAATCAGGAAAATGGGACTTACCAAAGGTGGCCTCCTGATAGATGAAATTGTCAGGGACTTAACAATTCCTAAATCCAATATCGATCACGCTTCCGAAGATGCTTTCCGAAAAATGCTGGAGGAGATGGACTTCAGCAAGCTTCCAGAAACTGCAAGCAAAACGGATGAAATCGAAAAGGAAGAGATACCTGAAAAAGTGGAGGAAACCATCCATACTGAAATTCAGGAAACACCGGAATTTCTTCCACAAACTCCTGAAGATGATAGCGTTGAACCCGAAGAACCAGCTGTCAGTGAAAGAGAGGAAAAACAGAAGGAAAGGAAGCCTCGCCAATATAACCTGGGGGATTACCTGTGAAAATCAAGCGACTGCAGGTAAACAATATCCGAAGCTATGAGGAGATGGAACTCGATTTTGACGACGGGGTAACGGTAGTTTCGGGCGTCAATGGAAGTGGGAAATCAAGCCTTCTTGAAGCATGTTTTATTGGTTTATTCGGCAGTAAGGGAATCCCGAAAAATTTTGTCCTTTCCGACATGGTTAGAAAGGGATCTGATAGCGCATCTATTGTCCTTGAATTTGAGCATCAGGAGCATAACTACGAAATTGCACAGCAATTCAGGAATAATCCGGAGACCGGGAAAGCAGCTACTTCCCAAACGAGTCTGGAGAAGGATGGGGAACTTATTGCAGACCATGCTAACCTCACATATGACAATATCCGGGCACTGCTTCGGATGGATGAAGAAGCTTATAGGAATTGCGTCTACATCCGGCAGGGAGAAATCGACATTCTGATCAATGCCAAGCCAAAGGAACGGCAACGTATGATTGATGACCTGCTCCAGATAGGCAAGCTTGAGGAATACAGGGAGCGTGCAAAAGGAGCACGGACCGGGCTCCGAAGGCATATTACCGAAGTGGAAGCAAGGATTGGCGATCATAAAGACGAGATTGAGAAAATAGAATCCCACTCCCCCATAAAACAGCTAAATACGCTTAAAGAAAAGATCGGCAAGTTTGACCTCGAGTTAAACGATATGCGTGACAAAAGGGAACGTGCAAAAAGTGCAATTGACCTCATCCTGAAACAAATTGAAACCTATACTGAAATGGAAAAGCAGAAAAACAAGTTGATGGGTGAAATTAAGGAACTTCAGGGGCAGAAAAGCACTGTATTGAAGTCAGGAAGTGATTCCCGCAGCAGAATTCTCGAATTGGAAAAATCCTGCCACGATCTTAGTGAAGAGATCGGAATGCTCCAAAGAGAAATCGAAATTGAAACTGACTCGGACATTGATGTGTTGCTGGAAAATGCAAGGGATGAGGAGAGAAAAGCCTATACTTCCATTGAAAACATCAAAACAGATGAAAAAACTACCCTTCAAAGCCAGCAAAATGCTAAGCAGCAAGTTGATAATCTGCAAAAACGCCAGACTGATATCACTGCAAAAATATCCCGATTACAGGAGCAAATTCGCGAAAAGGAGAATGCCTCTTCAAGTTCAGAAATGCGAATTTCAGAGCTGCAAAAAGAAATTGACAGCATCTACCGGCAACTTGACGAAATCGGTTTTGACCGGAAAAAATCGGAAAATCTTGATGAGATTGATGACCTGATAGTAAACCGAAGGCACCAATTCCACGGCAAGCGTGTGGAATTGGAGACAAACATCACCAGATTATCGGAGCAGATTGCCAAGAACTATGCGCTTATTGACAAGGGTTTTTGTCCCACCTGCGGACAGGACATGCACGGATCTCCTATTAACGAAAGCACTGAAACCGAAGAAAAAGAGCTTGATGGACTAAAGAAGCAGTTTGGTGAAGTGGAAGCTGAGGAAAAGGAGATTCTTGCCAAAGTGGAACTGGTGAATCTGGCAAAAAAGTACCGGGACAAAATAACAGGACTAGAGCATCAGATTCAGCTTGCTGAGAACCAACTCACCACTTCGAGAAGTACCATTGCAGACTACTATTTTCAAATTGAAGAAGAAACAAAGATAAGAGAACAGCTACAGGAACAATTGGAAAAATCCAGTCAGGACATTTCCAGTTTTGGAATACAACTGGAAAACCTGAATGCTGAAAAAGAGAAAGCAGAATTACAGCATAAGCTGCTTGAAGGAAAATTGAACCAGATGAAAAGGCTTTCCCGGAACATGCTTGAGTACAGGGAAATGAAAGCCGAGACAAAACACCTGCATGAAAAGGAAAAAGAGTTGCAGGAAAAAGCCGATCTTATTGAGAAGCAGATCCTGTCCCAGAAAAAACATGTGGATGAAATTAAGAGAAATATGGGGGAAAATGACCCGATCCAGTTGCGGAAGAATCACAAAAAACTGGAAATGGCTTACACCGGCCTGTCAGGGGAAATAGACAGGACTCGCAGCCAGAAGGATGAAGCATTGGTGGAGATGGGGCAGGTTGAGAGTGCAATTGAGAGACAGAAAGAACTCAAAGATCGATTAAAGCTGTTCCTCAATAAGAAAACATATCTTGATGGCGTTTACAAAGAAGCGGAAGAACTTGAAGAGATGTACCTGAGACTGAGGGCAGATTTACGTGCACGCAATATCGAAGCTCTTGACAGGTTGCTCAATGAAATCTTCTCTTTCATGTATACCAACAATGCATATTCCAGAATACAACTGGACAGTGATTACGAGCTTACGGTTTACGAGAAAGACGGAACACCTCTGGAACCAAAACTCCTTAGCGGAGGAGAGCGGGCAATATTTAATCTGGTGTTGCGGTGTGCAATTTACCGTCTGCTTTCAAGGGGACTGGATGGCGGCGCCTACAATAATGAGATGCCTCCGTTGATACTGGATGAACCAACTGTATTCCTTGATCGAGGACATGTTCACCAGCTTATCAAACTTATTGACCTAATGCGGGAAACCGGAGCCGGACAGATTATTATTGTATCACACGACGAAACGCTTATTGATTCGGCAGACAATGTGTTTGAGGTTGAAAAAGATCCAACAACGAATATTTCCACAATTAGTTCCCGGTAACGAACGAAAAGCAATAAGTTATATAGAATTGCCTTTTAAATAAAACAAAGAGGGAAAGACAGGTTTGCGAGGTGCAAAATTGGAAGCGGGCCAAAGGGATTTTGTAATAGAAAGGCTTGAAAAGCAGCTTTTACAGAAGAGCGAAGAAGTGGAACAGATCAAAACCACACTCAGAGACTCTATTATTCGTGAATTACGCGATGATCTCCGAAGCGATCTGGAGATTAACAACCGCCTTATAAGGCTTGAACAAAAAGTTCAGGAACTTACCAATACTGTTAGTGGAGTTATGGATGAACTGCTTGATCAGAAATCCATGATCCAGAAAATCAAAACTCCTGAACGAGAAGACAATACTCCAGTGGAACCCAGACCACACACCGGAATCTCCGACAATCTATTTGTTAGAAGGACACCTCCACAACCTCCGGTTATTGAAAGAATTGAACCTGAAATACCGCCCACGCCTGAGCCTGAAGAAGCCACAATACCTGAGCCAGAAAAACCACGACGCACCATGAGTTTTAATATAAGGGATATAAATGAAAGTGTTCCGAAAAGCGAATCAAGCGTCGTGAATGAAGCACAGGATGATTTACTGATCATACCAGAAAATACCACCACATCCAGACCTTGCAACGAAAGAGCGGGCGACGATTGTGAGTATATAGTTGCCGAAGAAAAAAGCCGCATCAGAAGAAAACAGGAAACTGAATTCGAAACCGTTGAAAACAGGGAAGATGAAGACACGGTTATAACCACTACCCGCAGGAAATAATCCTTCCAAGTTAACGAGGATTGACGTGTACATTAAGGAAATAGAATTTGTTAATTTCAAATCCTTCGGCAAAAAAGTGAAAATTCCTTTTTTTGACGATTTTACAACGATTTCCGGCCCTAACGGGAGCGGTAAATCAAACATCATAGACGGTGTGCTCTTTGTTCTCGGTCTTTCAAGCTCACGTACTTTACGAGCTGAAAAACTAACAGATTTAATTTACAACGGCGATAAAAACAAAAAACCCGATTATGCACAGGTTACAATCCATTTTAACAATGAAGATCGGGAACTGCCTGTGGATGCTGATGAAGTCATAATTTCCCGAAAAGTCCGAAGTACGGAAAACGGCTACTACAGCTATTTTTATTTTAACGGGAAATCCGTGAGCTTAACGGATGTCCATAATTACCTTGCAAAAGCAAAAGTGACCCCTGAAGGCTACAATGTGGTAATGCAGGGAGATGTCACCCGTATCATTACAATGACACCTACAGAACGCCGCAAGATTATTGATGAGATTGCAGGTGTTTCTGAATTTGACAGCAAGAAGGACAGGGCCCTTAATGAGCTGGAAATCGTCCGTGAGAGAGTTGAACGTGCGGACATCCTTATTGATGAGGTTGAAACCCAGCTTAACAAACTCAAAGGCGAACGCGATCAGGCTGTCAAATACCGCACCCTCAAAGAAGAGAAAATGAAGTATGAGGGATTTGTTCTCCTCGCAAAACTCAAGGATGCCAAAACCGAGCTTAGTCGCGTGGAAGAGGAATTCTCTGAAAAAAGCGAGAAAATAGAAGGGCTGGAGCAGGAACTTGAGAACAGGAAAGAGAAACTGGACTCCATCGAAAAAGAGCTCAAGGAACTCAATGCCAATATCCAGAAAAAGGGTGAAGACGAGCAGATATTGATCCGCAAGGAAATCGAAGGTATACGCGGGGATATTGGAAGATGCAATGATCGCATCGAGCTTTCCGAAAAAGAGATTGAGGAGATCGAAAGCAGAAGGCGCAGGACTTTTGTCGAGATTGATGAAGCAAAAGGGAAAATTACAGCTCTTGACTCTGAAATAGAGGAGCGTAACGCTCAGAAAGAAGTTGTGGAAGCGGAAAGTTCCGACAAAAAAACCCAAAGGATGATCCTGCAAAGCAGGATTGCTGACGTTGATGAGAAATTTGCCCAGACAAGGGATCAGCTTACGTCTCTAAGGGATGAGCTTGAGAAGACGAAAAGCGATAAAAACGAACTAATGCGACAGGAAGATCGCATTCTTGATGCCCTGAGGAGAAAGTCTGCAGACGCCATGGATATCCAGAAAGAGATCGAAGAAGCAAAGCAAAAGGCGGAATCAGCAGAAAGCGATACAAAATCCGTCCAATATGACATTGATAAGCTCAACGAGCAGGTTGAAGCCCTCACCAAAGATATTGATGATCTGGAAAGCAACCGTCACCAGGTAAAACAGGTGATGTCCGAACTCGTTGAAGAAGTTCGCAACAAACAGCACTCTTATGCTATGCTTGAAGCCCGGGTTCGTGCCGCAGAGGATTCTAGCGGATATTCAAGGGCGGTTGAAGCCGTTCTGCAGGAGAAAAAACATCACGGTTTACCCGGTATACACGGAACTATCGCACAACTTGGCAGGGCGGACCAGAAGTATTCCACTGCACTTGAAATTGCGGCAGGCGGGAGAATGCAGGCTGTTGTTGTTGACAGCGACGAGGACGCCTCCCGAGCAATTGATTTCCTGAAAAGAAGACGTGCGGGAAGAGCTACATTCCTCCCGATGAATAAGCTGGAAGAAGGACGGCCTTACAAGAATATGTCTGATAGGAAGGGAGTTGTAGGCTATGCAATTGATCTCATTAATTTTGAATCCAAATTCGCAGGTGCTTTCTGGTACGTATTCAGGGATACCCTTGTAGTGGATACCCTTGAGAACGCTCGCAAGCTCATGGGCGGTCTTCGAATGGTTACCCTCGAAGGAGAACTAGTCGAAAAAAGTGGTGCCATGACAGGCGGTTCCCAGAAAAAATCAGGATTATCATTTGCCGCATCTGAGAAGGGAAAACTTACCAAACTTGCAGAGGAACTCACGGAGCTTGAATCCAGAAGGGAATCAATGATTCGCAAACTGGATTCTGTTGAGGGACATATTTCTTCCATAAACAGGGACATGCAGCAGTTTGAGAAGGATATTTCCAGAAAACAGATGGAACTTGAGGAAATAGCAAGTCGTGGTGAAAGACTCAGTCAGCTTATTGCAGGCCGTGATGAAGACCTGAAAGAAATAGAAGCCAGCAGAAAAGAGCTCAAGGAAGAGATGGAAACTGTCGTCTCTGAAAAGGCAGAGAAGGAAACTCTTGAGAAAGACATTTCCGGCCGCATTCGTGGTCTGGAAGAAGAACTGGAAGGGTCCGAAATTCCAGAACTTAACCGCCAGGCAGAGGAAATGGATGAAGAAATGCGCAGGCTTGACGGCAGGATAAGGGATATTGAAGGGCAGATCAACGCTCTGAATCTAGATAGGGAATATGCGGACAAGGGTATTCAGCAGCATCGTCAGGACATTGAAGAGCTTGACAGCAAGAAGAAAGAGAGCCAGGGACGTATTGCTGAACTTAAGAACCAGATTACAGATTTCGAAAAACTACTTGAAGAGAAAAGCAACCGTGAGCAGGAGCTTGAAGGAGAGCTCAGGCAATTGCAACAGGAACGCAGTGATAAGGAATCACAATACGAACTGTTCAGGAAAGATTTCGAAAATGCCCGCGAAAGGCATGAGAAAGCTCTTACTCAACTGGAAGCTCTTGAAGCCACCCGCAAGGCACTCGATGAACAGGCAGAAGAACTCAAAACCGAGCTTGAAAGACGCGGTATTGAAGAAACCGACGAGGTTCCGGGATATGAAACAGTGCGCACACGTATTGCTTCCATTGAAAAAGCAATGGAGGCCATGGAACCTGTCAACATGCGAGCTATCGACGAATACGAAGACGTCGAAGGCAGGCTTGTGGATTTGAAGAGTCGCCGTGCTATCCTGTTCAATGAAAGGGAGCAGATTCTTGAGCGTATTGATCAGTATGAGCAACTCAAGAAAGACACATTCATGGAATCCTATAATGGTATCAATGAAGCATTCAAGGACATCTTCCATGAACTCTCAGATGGTGAAGGAGAGCTTGTACTTGATGATCCGGAAGAGCCGTTCTCCGGAGGTATGACCCTCAAAGCTTCACCAAAAGAAAAAACACTGCAGCGTCTTGAAGCCATGTCAGGTGGTGAAAAGAGTCTAACTGCACTTGCATTTATTTTTGCAATCCAGCAATTCCGCCCGGCTCCATTCTACGCATTTGATGAAATTGATATGTTCCTTGACGGTTACAATGCTGACAGGGTCGCACAACGCATCCGAAAATCCGCAGATAACGCACAGTTTATTGTAGTATCCCTGAGGAAACCAATGATTGAAAGTGCTGCACGCACCATCGGTGTTACAATGCAGCAGAAGAACATTACCAGCATCACAGGTGTGAAAATCAGGTGATGGAAGGACAGGAAGAATCCGCCCATCTCGTAATCGAGAATGGAAATGCCGTTAATCCTGAATTTATAGAGACCTTGAGGAGTCTTGGGGTTGCAGAAGAAGATATCGAAATTCCCGAAGACATTCTCTGTGAGCCTGTGGAAATCCTGGTTAATTTTGCAAAAGGCGGAAGCATTAATCCCTGGGACATCGATATCGTTCAGGTTACTGACAAATTCCTCGAAAAAATCGAAGAAATGAAAATGATGGACCTGAGAATTTCAGGAAGAACACTACTCTATGCTGCTATTCTCCTGAGAATGAAATCAACCGGAATCGTACAGGAGGAAGAAGATGAACTTGAAGAGCCTCTTGACGATGACCTTGATTTTCAGGATGTTGATGATTATCCCGTACCGAGCCTGCCTGTTCGCAGAAGCGCCACCCGTCCTGTAACCTTGCAGGAATTGATTAACGAACTCAAGAAAGCTGAGAGGGTTGAAACAAAAAGGACGGAAAGAAGGAGAAAAAATGCCGAACGACAGGCGGAGATCCCTTCAACCGACGATGTTCTTGAAATTGCACACGAGGAAGACATAAAAGGAAGATCGGAGAGTCTTCAAGAGATGATTGAGGAAATGCTCCAGGGAAAGGAATGCATTACGTTTTCCGAAGTTACCGAGCAACTTCCCGAGAGATCCGAGCGAATTATGACATATTTATCCCTCCTTTTCCTGGCTGCCGATAAAGGAGTATGCCTTTGCCAGAAAGAGCTGTTCGGCGAACTATACATATATCCGCGAAATGGGATGAGCGCGCTTACTGAAGGAGTGAACGAGGTAAATGAGTGAAAAGAACGCTATCGAAGCAGCGCTTTTTGCAGCAGGGGAAGCAGTAGAACTGGACAAACTGGCAAAACTTGTAGGTAAAAAGCAAAAAACAACACTCACAATCGTAGAGGAACTTATTCTCGATTATGAAACCCGGGATGCAGGCCTTGAAATAATCGATCTTGGCAAGCGTTATGTGATGCAGGTCAAGCCTCAGTATTCGGATAAAGTACGTCCCTTTGCTCCAAAGGAAATGACTGCGCCCCTCTTGCGAACTCTTTCAATGATTGCCTATCACCAGCCGGTCATACAATCCGACATTGTTGATCTGAGAGGAAATACAGCCTACGATCACATCAAGGAACTGATTGGAAGGGGATTGGTGGAAGCAGAACCACAAGGGCGTTCAAAGATACTGACCACAACACTTCTTTTTGCCGATTACTTCAATCTGGAAGAAAACAATCCTGAAGCTATCAGAAAGAAGATCATGGAACTTTCCAGAGAGCAAAGTGGCAAAGAAGGACTGGATCGCTGGCTTGGGCGCAGGTATATCGGATTTACCCCTATGTACGAATCCCTGGCGGAATTGTGTGGAATAAAGGATTTCAAGGTTGTAAATGCTTACAGCCCCACCGAAGAAGATCTGGACACTCTGGACACTGTTTTCAAGCTAATTATTTCAAAGGGTTACACTGAAAAGGTTTCCACCAATTATGCAGGGGAAATTATTGAAGCTGGCTCCACGACATTTGATGATATTATTGGAATTATGGAAATCCTGAAGGAATCAGGTGACCCTGAAATTACGGAACAAAATATTTCCCGTGTAAAGGAACTTCGGGAAGAATATGTATCAAAGGCCATGACAATTGAACTCAAAGCCTATCCTGCAACGGAAATGGTTTCGAGGATTCTTAATGATCTCCATATAGGCATCTCTCCTGAAGGAGTGAAAATAGCACCTGATTACGGCACCACAAGCGATAGCACAGAGATCGATTCTGATGCTGCTTTGCTTATCCCAACCCACAAATCCATAGATGGAAATATAGTGGAAAGAGTATCTAAAAAATACGAAACCATAATAAATGGGCTCAAAAATGTAAAGGCTGAAGGTAAAAGCATTTAAATAGGTTTATAAATGAAAAGGGTGCTTATATAAGCTACATCAATACTTATATTTTTTAAATACAAGGAATAGAAATCATGGCTGATTATAACATTAAAATCGAAAATGTGGTGGCTTCCACAAAACTTGCCGAAGAATTTGATCTTACTAAAATCGAAGCAGAGTTTGAAGGTGCGGAATACAATAAACAGAAGTTCCCCGGACTTGTTTACCGTGTGTCTGATCCAAAGGCTGCATTCCTTGTTTTCACTTCAGGTAAAGTAGTATGCACCGGTGCAAAAAACGTTGATGACGTACACACTGTAATTGCAGACATGGCAAAGAAACTCAATGGAATTGGAATTGAGACAATCAAGAACCCTGAAATTACAGTGCAGAATATTGTTGCATCAGCAGACCTGAAAGCCGTGTTGAACCTTAATGCAATCGCTATTGGCCTTGGTCTTGAAAACATTGAGTATGAGCCAGAACAATTCCCGGGACTTGTTTACAGGATTGACGAACCAAAAGTTGTTGTCCTTATTTTCAGTTCAGGGAAGCTTGTTGTCACCGGCGGAAAATCACCTGAGAACTGTGAGCAGGGTGTTGAGGTCGTCAGGCAGCAGCTTGAAAATATGGGATTGTTGTAATTAAATGATTGATTTTGATAAGGATAGTGTTTGCATCCTCATTCCAACCCTGAATGAGGAAGCAACTATCCAGCAACTTATCCGGGACTTTCATGAAGAAGGGTTCCACAATATTTTTGTCATTGATGGTAATAGTTCCGACAAAACCCGTGAATTGGCAGAAGCCGAGGGTGCGCGTGTCGAAGTGCAGCATGCAAAGGGAAAAGGTCAGGCTGTTCAGCAGGCTTTCGAGATGATTGACAGCCCCTACGTAGTGATGACTGATGGGGACAGGACATATCTTGCAAGTGATATTTATACGATGATTGAACCACTTGTTGAAGGCAAAGCAGACCAGGTAATTGGAAATCGGTTTGCTAATTATGAAAAAGGTGCTTTCACAAAACTAAATCTCCTGGGAAACCAGATGCTTAACAAGCTTTTTGGCCTGGCATACGGGATCTGGCTTGAAGATATTTTATCAGGTTACAGGGGATTTACAAAGAGGGCAATAAAGGATTTCCACCTTAATGAAACCGGCTTTGAGATTGAAACGGAAATTGCCGTTGATAGTGTAAGGAAGGAGCACAGGATTGAAGTGGTCCCCATTACCTACATTACCCGGCATTCAAGCGGAGCTACAAAGCTCAATCCCTTAACAGACGGATTTAAAATTGGCACTACCATCTACAAGCTGGCAAAACTACATAATCCAATGTTCTATTTTGGAGCCATAGGCGGCGGATTTGTAGTTGCTGGAACAATAACAGGCATTTTTGTCATAAGTGAATGGCTGCAAGGTGTCACACGTATTCCCATGACAATCCTGACAGCACTGTTGATTATTTCGGGAATTCAGATGCTGATTTTTGGTATGCTAAGCGATCTGGTTGTTTCACTTCACAGGGAAACCATGAGAATGATGCGTAAAAACCAAAAATGATGCAAGAGTTTTCAATCAGTTTTATTTGATTTCAAGTTAAATCCCATTGTTTTTTGCACATAGCAAACTCTTCACACTTCATATTATCACGCCTAGAAAAGCAGATCCTAAGAGCGATTTTTCTCTTTTATCTGAAACAATACAGAAGCATTCTTCTGAGGATTAAACAATTTCGTTGGAGAACAACTAAAGTTGATTTTTTGAGAACCTTTAAATAAAATCTGTTTCATCTCACGACCATACACAGTGAGGTATAATCATGTCACTCGTAGAAGATGCAAAACGTGGTGTAATCACCGAAGAAATGAAGATTGTGGCAGCAAATGAAGGCAAAGATCCTGAATTTATCCGCCGCGGAATCGCTGCAGGAAGAATTGTAATCCCGGTAACTCCATACAGGGACATCAAACACTGCGGAATTGGTGAAGGATTAAGGACAAAAGTGAACGCATCCATTGGTGCTTCCTCCGACATCATTGACGAAGAAGCAGAAGTTGAAAAAGCAAAGGCAGCAGAAGCAGCCGGTGCAGACACCCTCATGGAGCTCGGAACCGGTGGAGATTTCCTCGGCATCAGGAAGAAAGTCTGTGACGCAATTTCCCTGTCTGTTGGTTCAGTCCCACTGTACCAGGCATTCATATCAGCAGCCAAGAGAGACGGCTCTATTGTCCACATGACAGAAGACGACCTCTGGAACGCAACCGAAGAACAGGCAAAACTCGGTACCAACTTCATGGCAATTCACACTGGTATCAACAACATTGTTCTCGACAGGCTCAAAGCACACGGTCGCTATGGCGGACTCTGTTCCCGTGGCGGTGCTTTCATGAGCACATGGATGCTCCACAACGAAAAGGAAAACCCACTTTACGCAGACTTCGATTATCTCTGTGAAATCCTCAAGGAACACGAAGTTACCCTTTCCACAGGTAACGGAATGCGCGCAGGTGCAATCCACGATGCTACCGACAGGGCACAGATTCAGGAATTGATTATCAACTCAGAATGTGCACAGAAAGCACACGACAAATATGGTCTTCAGGTCATTGTCGAAGGTCCAGGCCACGTTCCACTCGACGAAGTAGAGATGAACGTTAAACTGATGAAATCAATGAGCGATGGAAAGCCATTCTACATGCTTGGTCCACTCGTATCAGACATCGGCGCAGGTCGCGACCACATCGTAACAGCAATCGGAGCAGCCACATCCGCATCCGTGGGCTGTGACTTCCTCTGCTACGTAACACCAGCAGAACACCTTGCACTTCCAAACAAAGAAGATGTAATTGAAGGTGTCAAGACATCAAGGATTGCAGCACACGTTGGTGACATGGTAAAGTACAAGGAAAGCCGTGACGTTGACCTCGCAATGGGCAGAGCACGCGCAAAACTTGACTGGGAAGCAATGTACGAGCAGGCACTTGACCCAGAACTCGCAAGAGAAATCAGAAACAGTCGTGCCCCAGAAGACACAGATGCATGCACCATGTGCGGTGACTTCTGCGCACTCAAGATCGTTAACCAGAGTTACGACCTCTGCAAGTAATGCCTCTGGCATTACTTATCCTTTCTTTTCTTTCTTTTTTTACGGATTTTCCGTGTTTTCTTAGTTCCTTAAGTTTTGTGTTTTGCAAAAGGGTAAATACTAACCACCTTTATTTACTATAAGGAATAAAAACAGCCGTAAAGCGAAAGCTAAAAAAGCCAGACGTATTTTAATCTTATATCTATGGAGTCTTAAAATGAAAAAAGCAATTATCGAAACTGAGAGTGGCGACATTGTTCTTGAACTATTTGAAAAGGATGCACCTAAAACAGTGGCTAACTTTGAAAAACTTATCAAGCAAGGATTCTACAATGGCCTTACATTCCACAGAGTAATTTCCGACTTCGTGATCCAGGGCGGTTGTCCAAAGGGAGATGGCACAGGCGGACCTGGATGGACAATTAAATGTGAAACTAAAGGAAATCCACAAAAACACGGAACCGGTGCACTTTCAATGGCACATGCAGGTAAAAACACCGGAGGAAGCCAGTTCTTCATAACCCATTCCCCACAGCCCCATCTTGATGGTGTTCATACAGTATTCGGGAAAGTCATTGATGGAATGGACGTGGTCCATAAAGTCAGACAGGGAGACGTAATGACCAGGCTTCGGATAGAAGAAGAATAAAAATTAAGAAAAAGGTATGATATGGGATTCTGGTTAAGGCTTGGAAATGCCATAGGAAGGAATTATTCAGAGCTTAAAAAGCTCTTCCTCATGGTCATACTGGTATTGATTTTCATACTCACGTACAACGTAGTTTTTAGCCTGTTATAACAGGCGTTTCTTTTTTTAAGTACTTGGTAGCAGACCACAGTCTATATATAGCGGTATCTATAATATACTAGGTATACAGAGTATATTCTGCCTGCCCGGAGGGATCATATAACAGAGACAGACGTTGAAAAAATCAGAATTAGCATTTGTTACGGCGATGAGTTTGGAAGGAAGGTTATCGGTAATCTCATCAATGACAACGGATTCTGTACTTCCTGCGGAGAACTCTGCGATCACTGCAGGGAATTCCGGCCCTCTTATGCAATGGATATTGTTGAGTTGCATGAGTTTACCTCTGATCTCCCGGAGTTTATTGAAGAACCAGAAGAGTTCCTCCCGGAAAAAATGGCATCATGTGACCTCCTGCTTGCACTCAACCTGCATCCGGACATTCTGGCTGCACTCCCGGAACTTGCAAAAAGGTCAAATGCAAAAGCTGTAATCGCTCCCGGAGAAAATCCCTCTCTTGCACCGGCAGGGCTAGTAGGGCAGTTGAGGAAAAAACTTGAAGACATGGGAGTAGAGTGTGAATTCCCAAAGCCTTTCTGCAGCCTGCAAAAAACCGGGAAACATTATATTGATTCCTTTGTGAACCTCGGGTTTGGAAGACCAAAACTCTATCTGGAGCTTGATGATTCAGGAAAAGGAATTGCCCTTGCAAGGGTGATAAGGGATGCCCCATGTGGATGCACATGGTACGTTGCAAGGAAACTCTCACATTCAGATGTGGAAGAGTTCAAGGAAACTGTCTCAAAGGCACACCATGCATACCCATGTACTGCAAGTATGCAGCAGGATCCGGAGATCGGGGACACAATTCTCCACGAAGCAGGATACATAATAAGAGAAAGCGTTGATTCCGCAATCAAAGAAGCGCAAAATGAGGGTTGATTATGGAAGGCAAAAGGAAGATAGCCGTAGTTCGCTGTGACATCACAGCGGAAGCCTGTCCCGGAACCGGTTGTTTTAAGGCTTTCAACGGGCGGAAAGTGAAATTTAGCGATTATGACGATGATACGGAGATGGCGGCCTTTTTCACCTGTGGTGGCTGCCCGGGAAGACGAACATACCGGCTTGCCAAATCCCTGAAAAAATCCGGAATAGATACGGTTCACCTGAGTTCCTGCATGCTGATGGAAAATTATCCGGAATGCCCGCATGTGGATTCTATCAGGAAAACTTTCGAAGACGCCGGGTTTGAAGTTGTTGAAGGTACACATCACTAATGGAGGTTTGTGAATGGTAAAGAGAATGATAGTACATATCGATGAGGAAAAGTGTAACGGTTGTGGAAAGTGTGTTTCGCCCTGTGCTGAGGGAGCTATCCAGATAATCGATGGTAAAGCAAAGGTTGTATCCGAGGAGCTCTGTGACGGAATGGGATTCTGTATCGGAGTCTGCCCACAGGATGCAATTTCCATTGAAGAAAGACAAACCGTGGATTTCAGTCCGGAAGCCGTAGCTGCTGCTAAGGTGAAAAGGGATGAAGAAGCAAAAGAAACAAAGCATGAAGACACATCAATCCACTGCTTCCAGTGCGGCCTCAGCGAAAATGAAAGATACCTCATGCCACTCAGGCATGGTAAGGAAAGCATCTGGGTATGTACCCGCTGTCTCCCTGCACTTATTCACGGATGAGAATAAATGATCCTGCTTGAACTTGAAAACCCGGTTGATAAGCTGTGTGACTATACCTTTGACTTCTGCTGGAGCAGCAACTTTGAGCGGGATACCGTCATTCCAGGCCAGAAAGGATCCACCCATACTTACAGGGAAATTGTTGAGGCCCTGAAGGCCGGGGAAACCGTGCACATAAAAGGAGACACCGGAGAGCAGCTTGCACATAGCATGGGAGCAAGCATTGAGCATCTGGGAGGAAACGGCGGTGTCGAGAAAGCAGGAACAATTATCGTCGACGGGAATGTAGGCATTGAAGCCGGAATGGGCATGGTTTCCGGTACGATGTATGTGAGCGGGGAAATTGCCGAGCCTTTGGGGAACATCATTGAAGTTGAATCAGATAGTGAAGGCTACAGGAAATTCGTATCCATCACGGATTTATTATGCAATAATCCGGACGAAACTCCGATTTCCAACAAGCTGGAAGGGCATAAACTTGTTCTTTCCGATAATGTCCTAAGAGGCACTATCGCAGCTCGTTGCAGTTGTGATGTCGAAATCCAGGTCACAGGTAATGTGTACAATGGTTCCGGCTTGCTGATGCAAAAAGGAACTCTCATTATTGAAGGAAATGCAGGGATGAATACAGCATCCCATCTTAACGGTGGCACTGTTGTTGTAAAGGGTAAATGCGGGGAATTTGCAGGCGCTTTCATGAAAGCCGGTTATTTGATTGCTGAGGAAATGCAGGGATATGTTGGGGCAGACATGAAAGATGGCACCATCCTTTCTCACAAGAAAGCAAGTATTAGCCCACCTGCCCAAAAAGGAAAACTGGAAAAACAGGACATTGAGTTACTCAAAAAATATCTCGATGCCGGAAGATTTGCTTCCCTCCAGTACAACAAATATGAAGCTTCGGATGAGGGGAAATATATCACCATTAAGATGCGTGATGGATCCCTTGTCAGAAGAAAAGTTGAGTGATTTTTATTAAACAAAAAAGGTTTATGCTTCTGCACAAACCTTTCTACCTTTTTCTGTAAGCCGGTATGTGACACCAAGAAGAGTTGGAGACATGCCGCTTCCACAGCCGGAACTATGGCATTTGGAACATCCGGAACCTGAAGCAGAACACGAGGTTTTTACTTCTTCAATGTGACCCATGCGTTCCATCATATCAATCATACCTTTTAGCTGTCCTGAACTCATATTCATTTTTGCAGCCATCTCATTAAATGAGAAGGAACCGGTTTTGCTGAAATCATCAAAATTCTTCAGCACTGCCTTGTATCCCATTACCAGAATTGCACCTCCTTTTTATTTTCAAGTATTAATTCAGGCGGAGAAGGAGAATTTTTCCTTCCACCCGAGATAAGCTCCAAGTGCAGCCAGACCCAAATATACAGCCGGCTTCAGGTCTGAAAGCGGAGTCCAGTTTTCAAATCCTTCTGCTGAAAGCAGGTAGGCTTCCATACCGTTCGCAACCATTGAGAGCATGTAAACTGCTGCAAAGATCAGTGAAAGCAGAATCCCTACATAAACATAAGCAATTCCTTCCTGCTGATCTGCCCGGAAAGTATTCCATCCAGCGATAAACACGGCACCCACTACCAGAAGCACAAATCCACCTGCTGTTTCCCCGGGAATAAACAGACTCTCTGCAAAGGCTGAATTCAGGAGACCAATACCCTTTCCAATCTGCACAATCCCAGCCAGTGAATAGCTCAGACCCAATATGAAGGAAAACAATTCCATTGTTTTGTGATTTTCCATTTTTAACATCTCCTTTTTATCCGAGCACAAATCCTCCAAACTTCACTGTGATGAATGCAAGCATCCAGGCAACAAATGTTGTATAGGCCGCAGCGAATCCCATCCATCTCCATGAGCCGGATTCTTTCTTAATCACAGCCACTGTACCAATACACGGCACATAGAGCAATGTGAATACCATCAGTCCGAGGGCAATTGCCGGAGTGAATGTCGGATCTGCAAGAAGTGCGCCTGAAAGAAGAGCTTCGTCCTCACCTGAGCCATAAAGGACACCAAGTGAACCAACTACTACTTCCTTGGCAACAAATCCAAACACAAGAGAGACTGCAATCTTCCAATCGAAGCCAAGTGGTGCAACCAGAGGTTCGATGAGATGACCGAGTATCCCGATGAAACTTTGCTCACTACCGTATTCCACACCCGACGGGAAGGAAGCAAGCAACCATATGATGGTGACACCACCAACAATGACTGTCCCAACTTTCCTGAGATACAGGTATCCCTGTGCCCACATGTGCAGAACGGATGTCTTCAGTGATGGACTTCTGTAAGGGGGTAATTCCATGATGAACGGTGATGATTCACCTCTGAGCAATGTGCTCCTGAACAACTTCGCTGATGCTATTGCAACAAGGATTCCCAGCACATAGAGACCGAAGATGATTGTTCCGGCCTGCCTGCCGAAGAAAGTTCCAGCAAGCAGTACATAGACAGGAAGTCTGGCACCGCAGGACATGAACGGAGCCACAAGCATGGTTACCAGACGATCCTTTTCATCTTCAAGTGTCCGCGTAGCCATGATTGCAGGGACAGAACACCCAAATCCCATAAGCATGGGTATGAATGATTTACCCTGAAGGCCCACAGAATACATTATCCTGTCCATGATAAACGCAGCTCTTGCAAGGTATCCGCTACCTTCCAGAAGTGCAAGGATGAAGAACAGAATGAAAATGTTGGGGACAAACAGTACAACTGATCCAACACCTGCGACTATTCCATCACCAAGCAGGGAAGCAAGCCATTGTGTCTCAATGTTTGCTGCTACAAACCCTCCAAGCCAACCAAAGAACATGTCAATCATGTCCATGAAAGGAGTGGCAAATGCAAATGTAAGTTCAAACATTCCCCACATGAGTGAAAGAAAAATTGGAATTCCGAGATACTTGTTTGTCACAACCTTATCGATAAGGTCGGAAGCTGTTACCTGTTCAGAGCAACCGGTGCAAACCTGTGGGAGAAGACTACCGATGAATTCGTACCTCTTATCAGCCATTTCGGCTTCATAAATATCAGTATCCAGACCTGAAAGCAGATTCTGAACATCTTTCCCCACTTTGCTTTCCCTGAGTTTTTCAAGAGCGTCTGCATCCCCTTCAAGGAGTTTTACACTTAGCCAGCGCAGTGGATAAAGGGAGGAAAAGACTTCGTCCTTTTCAAGGATACTTTCAAGTTTGCAAATGATATCTTCGAGTTCCTTCCCATAACCAATTTCATGTTCCGGCTGGCCCGGATTCTCGAATTGATTCACAATTTCATCCAGAAGGAGAGTTATTCCTTCCTTGCTGCTTGCAACTGTTTTTATTGCAGGGACTTTCAGGAATTCCTGAAGTTTATCATGATCAACTGATTCCCCCCTCGATTCTGCGAGATCAGACATGTTGAGTGCAAGCACAAGCCTTGAACCAAGTTCCAGCAATTGGGTTGTCAGATACATGTTTCTCTCAAGATTTGTGGAATCCACAACCTGAAGTACAATATCCGGTTTCTCGTTTATGATGAAATCCCTGGCAACAACCTCGTCCATGGAGTAAGCAGTAAGACTGTATGTTCCGGGCAAGTCAACTATTTCGATTTCATAGTTGCCGTGTTCCCTTGTACCTACCTTTTTCTCAACGGTTACTCCTGCCCAGTTCCCGACCTTCTGACGGGCACCTGTAAGCGCATTAAACAAAGTTGTTTTCCCAACGTTAGGATTACCGGCAACAGCTACAGTGATCTTTTGTTTCAAGTTGCTTCACCACCTGCCACTGGTTCAACTATTATTTTCATGGCCATTCCGCGCCCAAGGGCATACTTGCTCCCATTAATATGAACGACGACAGATCCTCTTTCACTGCCGACAACCTTCAGGCAGGAGTGCTGATTGAATCCAATTTCAGTTAGCCTGTGGCCCAATGCTTTACCCGCACATATTTCGCATACCTTGCAGTCCTGTCCTTTGGGTGCCATGCAAAGCGGCATTTTTGACCCCATTCAGATCACTCCACAGTTTCTACAACAATCAATCCGGATTCCTGTTTTCTGAGGGAAAGGTTGTAGCCCTTTACCTTAATGTCAATGGGATCTCCCAATGGTGCTTTTTTAGTAATGTGGACTATAGCACCAGGAATCATCCCCATATCAAGAAGCCTTCTGCGTGCACTACCACGGCCTTTGACTTCAATTATACGCCCGTTTGACCCCGTTTCCAGTAAATCTAATGTATAACCTGACATTTTATCCACCTTTTTTAGGTTTTCCTAATTTTATTAGTGAATAACTTGCTTTGATATATAGTTTTCGGCAACCCTAACTTTTTGTCGTTTGACAGAAACATTAAATAAAGAAAAACCAATCCGGAAATGGTGTTAAAATGGACTGTCTGTTTTGCAAAATTGTTTCAGGGGAAATTCCATCATACAAGATCTTTGAAGATTATTTCACGCTCGCATTTCTGGACATAAATCCGGTTTCAAGGGGTCACGCCGTAGTAATTCCTAAAATTCATGTAAGTGCCTTTACTGAAATGAAACCTGACGATGCTGCCCTTCTTTTTTCATCCGTGAATAAAGTAACGAAAACATTACTGGAGACCCTTGGTGCACCTGCGGCAAATATAGGACTCAACAACGGGGAACTCGCCGGACAGGTCGTGCCACATGTCCACGTTCACATAATACCACGCTACGAAAATGATGGCGGAGGCTCCATGCATTCAATAGTCAGCAGTGAAGTGGATACCGGGGATCTGGAAGATTTGGCAAAACAGGTACTGGGCAATTTCCAATAACTTAAAACTTAGGTCCGCTAATCCAGAAGATGCTACCACCCTCCGGGTTATCAGAAACACCAGCTTCGCCGTTGCTTAATTCCATAACACGTTTAACAATAGCAAGACCCAGACCCGTACCTTTTATCGCACCCTTATGAGCCCGGCTAAACCTCTCGAATATTTCGCCTTTATCTTCATCAAGTACCCCGGGCCCGTTATCCAAAACATTGATTTTCCAGTAGGTGTCCATATCTTCAATGGAAACTCTTACTGTACTTCCATCCGGTGAATACTTAATAGCGTTGGAGAGGAGATTTTCAAAAGCATTTTTGATAAATTTTGAAGATTTCACAAGAACCTCATGTTCTCCGAAAAAATTGATATGTATCCCCTTTTCATTCCACGCAGGCCTCATTTCATCAATGGTTGTTACAACAACCCTTCGGAGATCTATACGTGTAAATTCGACATCTTTCTGGGATTCAACTTTTGCAAAAGAAGATGCGTCAGTAACCATTTCCACCAGCTTTTTTGTGCTCTGGATTATCCTTTGCAAATACTTTTTTGTTGCCTCGTCATGATCTCCCTTGGAAAGGAGTCCCGCATAGCCCTGAATCACACCGATGGGGTTTAGCAAATCATGCCTCAGGATGTCAACAAACATTTCCCTTAGCTCTTTGGAGCGAGTTAAATCGTCTTCAGCATGTTTTTGTGAGGTGATATCAAGGCATATACCCACAATCTTGTGGGAATAGTTACTTGAATCCGTTGAATCAAGGCCCAATCGCATTCTTATCCATTTCAGATTGCCGGAGAGATCAATTATGCGAAGGTTTATCTCCGCAGGGTTTCCGCTTTCATTAAGATTGTCAATTGTAGAAGACATCAACCCGCGATCATCCTCATGAATAAGATCCATCCATGTGGAGTAATTGAATGGTCGTCCTGAATCATACCCCGCAATTTCCAAACAGCGTTGGCTGAAATATGAATCCTTTGTATCCGGATCATATTCCCATACACCCTGATGGGAGAGCTCATGTGCCAGTTCAAGCCTATGATTGCTTCTTTGCAAGGAAGATTTCAGGGATTGTAATGAGTCATACTCGCGATAGAAGCCTACAGCAATTATAAGAAGGCCTGCAGCTGTGAGAAATCCCTCAAGGTGTACGCTAAAAAGATCAGGTTCTTTTGTGAACTCATCCAGAAAATCAAAAGTTAGCCCGTAAATAAAAATAAACCACCCAAGCAAGAGTGAGAAGCTTCCAAGCCTGTATATCATGTAAAGTGAAAAAAGAGCAAACAAAAGATATATTCCTTCAATAAAAACATCCTCGATATCAAAAGGAGATTTCAGCGGAAACAAGAGAAACCAGAATGCAGGAATCAGCACAAGAATTGCTAAAAAGATGATTAAATGTCTTTGGAGAAAGACCTCTTTTCGTATCATATCAACCAGTAACCTGAGAAGACATAGCTACATATAATACTTTCTAAAATTGTGGAGAGTATTGCATAATAGTAGATCTTTATAATATAAATTTCGTAAAAAATGAAACATATGCCCATTCAAAAAATGAATCTGTACTAGCAGTTGGAAACTACAAAAGAAACTGCTGCCCTGCAACTATTTTACAGCTGCAGGGCTGTTTTCAAATAAAAATAAGTGTTTTCCATCAGGTTGTCAGGCAAAGCAATATTGAAAGGTCTTCATCCGCTTTCAGGGAATGAGGAGCATTTTTCGGCATGAAGATAAAGACACCCTCTTTCATTTCAATATCCTGATCAAAAAGCCTGAATTTACCCTTGCCTTTCAAAACCTGAACAACACCATTTTTTGTTGAAGTGTGCTCGTCAATATCAGAGCCTGCAGCAAGGCACATAAGAGTGTAATTGTAATTTTCTGATTTCGCAAGAACAGTACTGAATATACCTTCCGTAGGAAATTGCATTAATTCAGTTAAATCTCTTGAAAACCCCTTATCCATTGAAGCCATCCATAAATTTTCTTTACTCATTTGTATTTCCCCCATTGCATAGTTCCGGAAAAACAGGAATTACCCGTAATAATAGTCCAAGATGTGCTTCCAAAAATAAGTAATTGTGCCTGAAAGATAGGACTAAATAATCCCAGTAGATATAATTGATGTGATGGCCTCGGGAAAAGGATTCGTAAGAAGCGAAGAAGCAAACTATGCAGTCGCCTTTGCAATCCTCATTCTTGGTTTTGTAATTGGGATTACCTTTGCTGCAATGTTCTATAATTCAGGAACACAGGAACCGCTGGGTACTGATGCAAATTGCGATATCGAATCCACGATTCAATTCAACACAAGTTCATTTGAAATCTATGAAATGCTTTATTCCGAAGTCCAGGATTCTGTCGTGTCCGTAAGAGTTGAAGGGGAAGAAGATGGTACAGAGTTTACCTCTGGTGGATCCGGTTTTCTCTACGATTCTGCAGGCCATATTATTACGAACCAGCATGTTGTTGAGAATGCAAAGACTGTGGAAGTTCATTTTAACAATGGAAAGGGCGGAAAAGCTGAGATCATAGGAGAAGACAAATTTTCGGATATTGCCGTATTGAAAATTTCATCCATCCCATCGGATGAGAGCTGTTGCCCCGTTCCACTGCCGCTTGCCAATTCATCGGAAGTGCGTCCGGGACAAATTGTGCTGGCAATCGGAAGTCCTTTTGGACTTGAGGGAAGTGTTACCCAGGGAATCGTAAGTGCAACCGGAAGAACCCTTTCAACTGAGGATGGGTTTTCAATTTCCGATGTAATCCAGACAGACGCGGCCCTGAATCCGGGAAATTCAGGTGGGCCGCTGCTTTCCCTCTCAGGTGAAGTAATAGGTGTAAATCGCGCTAAAAGCGGAGATAATGTTGGCTTTTCCATTCCCTCAAACCGTGTACGTGAGGTAGCGGATTCCATAATTGAAACGGGTAAATTCGAACACGCATGGCTTGGAATAAGAATGCTGGCAGTAGATCCTCTTGCTGCCGAGGACATGGGGCTCAATACAGAAGCTGCGAGCGGAATTATGCTTATAGTGGTAGTTGAGGACGGACCATCGGATAAAGCGGGCCTGATTGCTGCGGAAGAAAAAAATATCGCCGGAGAAACTGTTTTTGTTAATGGGGACATCATTGTTGGAGTCGATGGAGTTCCAATATCCGCAATCAATGAGATCATTGCATACGTAAACTCCAAACATCCCGGAGACATAATCAGCATTAGCCTCTATCGCAGTGGAGAAAAAATCACTGTTGATGTTGAACTTGGCATCCGTCCCGAGTGATTTGCCTGGTTTTCTGACTAGTTTCATAACTACGTTGGAACCATAATACTAAATATATGAACAGTTGTTCATACATTCATGGAAGAAAAATGCGATCATATTGATGAGACACTCATCAAACAGATGATGGAAATAATTCCATCGGATGAAAACATCAGCCGGATGGGCAATGTTTTCCAGGCCCTCCAGTCGGAAACCAGACTGAAAATTTTGTTTTTGCTTACAAATAAGGAAATGTGTGTTTGTGAGCTCAATTACGCACTGGACGTAACACAATCGGCTATCTCTCATAGTCTGCGAACCCTGAGGCAGCTTGACCTTGTAAGGGTAAAAAAGGAAGGCAGGTATGCAGTATATCACATTGCAGACGATCATGTGAGACTGCTAATCGAAATGTGCAAGCAGCATGTAATTGAGGAGGGCAAATGACCCTTAAAGAGACAATAATTGAAGTATTCCTCGGAGTTTCAATAGAAACATGGCGCCTCTTTGAAGAAGCTGCCCCCTATCTCTTCCTTGGATTTGGCATCGCTGCACTCTTGGAAATGGTCGTTTCGGAAGAGAAAATTGTAACTCATCTGGGAGCAAGTGCCGGGAAATTCAAATCCGTACTTAAAGCATCCCTCGCAGGAGTACCCATACCCCTCTGTTCATGTGGAGTTATTCCTGCTGCTATATCGCTCAAGAAGAGGGGAGCCAGTGATGGCGCCACACTTTCATTTCTGATATCCACCCCGGAAACAGGGGCTGATTCTATTGCAATCACATATGCACTTCTCGATCCAATAATGACTGTGTTCAGGCCACTGGCAGCTTTTGTAACAGCACTGGGAGCAGGTGTTGCAAATAATTTCCTGATCCGGGAAGAAAAAAAACCTGAACAGAAAAATCTTATTAGCCTCTCGCTTTCGACAAAAACTTCCGATTGTGGAGCATCATGCAGTTGCAGCATTGAAAAAGGCAATGCAGAAAAAGGATTCACACAAAAGATAACCGGAGCCCTCAGGTATGCATACGTTGAGCTACTGGGAGATATTGCTAAATGGCTGATTGTGGGACTTGTCCTCGCTGGAATAATTTCCTTCATGATCCCCGAAGATCTCATCCGTAACTATCTGGGTGGAGGAGCCGCATCAATGTTCCTTATGCTGCTAATAGGAATTCCGCTCTACATATGCGCCACAGCATCAACACCCCTTGCTGCAGCCCTTATTGCAAAGGGAATGAGTCCGGGAACCGCCTTTGTGTTCCTGCTTGCCGGGCCTGCAACCAATGCAGCTACAATTACAGTTGTGACGAGATTCCTCGGAAAAAGAGCAGCTACCCTGTACCTTGCAACCATCGCGATATTTGCCCTTGCATTCGGACTCCTGCTTGATTTTATCTATTTCCGACTGGGAATTGAAGCAACATCCATAGTGGGTACTGCAAGCGATGTCCTGCCTGATGACGTGAAAACCTTCTTTGCCCTACTTCTCACAATCCTGATTGCTTACGCTTTCTATCTCGGAAAACAGGAAAGCAAATGCTGTGAAAACTGAAGACTAACAGTAATTCAAGGCAAATAATAATTTAATCCAGAAGATCAATAGATCTTAATGGGGATAGTTAGTGGAAGAAATCAGGAAGCGGGACGGAAGGATTGTCCGATTTGAACCCGAAAAGATTGCTATAGCCGTACATAAGGCAATCCTGGCAGTTGGGGAACACGATGGCAAACTTGCCGAAAACATCGCGGGACAGGTTGTAAGGCGGATAGCAGAGAATTTTGGAAGTTCTATCCCGGGTGTTGAAGATGTGCAGGATATTGTTGAAGAAATCTTGATTTTGAACGGGCATGCAAAAGTTGCAAAAGCCTACATCCTTTACCGACAGAAAAAAACCGAGGCAAGGGATGCAAAAAAACTCCTGGGCGTTGAAAAGGATGAACTGAAACTCTCACTTAATGCGATAAGGGTGCTGGAAAGAAGATATCTCCTGAAAGATGAATCCGGCAGGATTGTGGAAACCCCTGCTGAAATGTTCCGACGGGTTGCAAGGGAAATAGCCGCAATTGATGATAATTACGGCGGCGATGTGAAGCATACCGAAGAAGAGTTTTACGAGATGATGACGAATCTGGAGTTCCTCCCAAACTCACCCACAATTATGAATGCCGGAACAAATATGGGACAACTGAGTGCCTGTTTTGTCCTGCCGATTGAGGATTCACTGAAAGGTATTTTCGGAACCCTGGCAAACATGAGCCTTATACATCAATCCGGTGGAGGGACGGGTTTTTCCTTTTCGAGACTGCGACCAAAGGGTGACATGGTGCAGTCCACAAAAGGAATAGCATCAGGACCAGTGTCCTTTATGACTATCTTCGATCAGGCAACTGAAGTGGTTAAACAGGGAGGGAGAAGAAGAGGAGCAAACATGGGCATCCTCCGGGTTGATCATCCTGACATAATTGAATTCATAACTTCCAAGGAAAAAGAGGGATTTCTCAGGAACTTCAACATTTCCGTAGCTGTTACAGACAAATTCATGAAAGCCGTAGAGGAAGATCAGGAGTATGAACTCATCAACCCCCGGACCGGAGAAATTACCCAAAAGTTAAGGGCAAGGGATGTATTCGACCTAATTACCACAATGGTATGGCAGACCGGGGATCCCGGAATGATTTTCCTAGATGAGATTAACCGAGAAAACCCGTTGCAGCATATAGGAGAAATCGAAAGCACAAACCCATGCGGTGAAATTCCACTACTGCCGTATGAATCCTGCAACCTTGGATCAATCAATCTGTCTGCAATGGTTGATGATAGCGGAATTGACTGGGACAAACTGAGGGACACAGTCCACAAAGCTATCCATTTCCTCGACAATGTCATTGATGCCAACAACTACCCACTGGAAGAAATAGAAACAACTACAACGCAAAACCGTAAAATCGGCCTTGGGGTGATGGGATTTGCGGAGCTTCTTGCAAAGCTTTCCATTCCCTACAACTCGGAAGAAGCTCTGGGTATTGCAGAACGCATTATGGATTTCATCAAAGTTGAGTCAATGAAGAAATCGGCAGAATTGGGAACTGAAAGAGGCAGTTTCCCGAATTTTGATGGAAACGTTCAATCAAGAACATACAGAACAATGCGTAATGCGACACTCAACACTGTTGCTCCCACCGGAACCCTTAGTATCATAGCAGGCACAAGTCCCAGCATAGAACCTATTTTTGCAATTTCTTTCGTACGAAATGTTATGGGAACCCAGCTGCTGGAGATCAATCCGGTTTTTGAGGATATTGCCCGGGAGAGAGGATTTTACAGCAAAGACCTGATGATCAAGATTTCCAGATCTGGTTCCATTCAGGATATTCCTACAATTCCGGAAGATATCAAGGCGTTGTTTGTTACAGCACTTGATATTTCCCCTGAGTGGCATGTAAGGATGCAGGCAGCGTTCCAGAAACATGTGGATAATGCAGTCTCGAAAACTGTGAACCTGCCTGAGAATGCCACGCTTGAGGATATCAGGAAGATCTACATGCTGGCTTACAAGCTTAAATGTAAGGGCATCACCGCATACCGTTATGGCAGCAAGGATGAACAGGTATTGGTTCTTGGCGGGCTTACCGGAGGAAAGCAGGAAAGCATCGTTGCGGATTCGGAGTTTTCGGGGGAATGTTTGAGGAAAGAGTGCAACATCTGATTCCTGCCTCTTTCCCATTAACGGCTCATTTATCCTAATTTTTGCTTCCACAACTCTAAAGCATCCCTTGCATTCCCATTTCCATCATACAGGCCACTATCTTTCCACAAACGTATCGTGGGAGCCATTGGTGAATCCTTCAATTCATCATCCCAGAATTCGTCAAAATCCCTTGAGAAAAACCAGACGATAAATTCACCTTCGCCAAATTCATCAAATATCCTATCAAGATAGATGTATTGATCTTCCTCACTTCCGGCAATCAAAACAGGATATGGATCTGCAATATCCTCTGCTGGCCAGGAAGTTTCAGATATTGCGTATGGTTTTGAATTATCGAGTGCCTTTATATCCGCAAAGTAATTGCCCGGGATACCGAATGCCGTATAACTTCCTGCAAATGGATACGTGCTGATGGCAATGATGTCGGAGTTCGGAAGTACAGCCTTAAGAGCTTCAGTCTGCCCTGCCTTATCCGCATGATAGGTTTCCGCCTGAATTGTAAAGAAAACCGGAAGATCAGGATGTTCTGCTTTTATTTCAGCATATACTGATTCAGACAGAGTGGAAAACTCGTCCCATCGTGCAGGTTCCCTGAAATAAAACAAATTTGGTTCAATGGCATAGGCAAAGTAATCCGGTTCAAAAATATCAATCATTGTAAGCGCATGATTGGTGTAAGCCCGAATAACATCTTCATCATCCAGAGTAGAGCGCCAGACTCCGTTTCCATCCAGATTTGTCGCTAAATCATCCCTCTCAAAATTGATGGGAGTTATTGCGAGGTATACCCTATGGGACTTCGGGATTGCATCGGATTTGGCCTGCATCAAGCCAATATAATCTTCGCTGTATTCACCACTTAGTGCCTGCTCCCATGGAATGCCATCATCAAAATGCATTGCAACCATATTGCCATCATTTATGATTGTCAGAAAAGTGTCCTGATACCCTTCCGAGGTTCCTGCATAAGGAAAATCAGTAAATCCGAGTCCCAGTGAATCATCATTGACTATATTCTCGCCATCTTCAGCTGCTTCATCACCTGTGCATCCGGAAAACAGGAGAGCGAGCATGATTAGAAGGACAATTTTTTTCATATGTAGTCACTTGCACCGTTGTATATAGTTATTCTTATCCAAAGGAATTAAACTGAAGTTAGCAAAACAAAGGAAAATGTGATTTACAATCAATTTCAGATCTATTTTTAAATCACACAGAATGCGAAATCCAAATATGGCGCTGTGAAATGGGGAAGTGCAATATGACAGGAAGAGCTCCCGGAGAAGATTCTGTTTTCACAAGATGGGTTCGGGGAGAAATCAGTAAAATCAACAGGGGAATTGTAGCAGACAGGAAAACTCTTGCCACACTGCTAAAGGAAGAAAAACCATCCTCAAAGACAAAGGATGGCGATGATTATGTATTTGATACAAAAATAATCAAAGCACTAGGAGACAAGCTCCCATGGGAAGTTAGGGAAAGACTGAAACTTCCAATCCTGTTTTTTACGGACATCAAAGTTGATGATAGCTGTTTCCTCAATGACAAAACTGCATTAAAGGCATTCCAGATTCTTGGAGAACTTGGTGAAAAACGCGAGTTCCATGACGGCAAAGTTTGGGTCGGAAAAAGCATTGCATATTCAATTCTGAAGAAGTACCCCACGGTTGTCCAGATTGCAATGCGATGACAGGAAATCAATCTGCCTTCTCTTTAGCTATTTCCCTGATCCTGCTAATAATCGACGCCAGACCGTTTGATCGGGCAGGTGATAGATTTGACTTCAAGCCAATATCATCAATGAAATACAAATCGAGATCCAGAATCTCCTGGGGAGACCGATTATTTATCACTTTCATCAAAAGGGAAATTATTCCCTTGGTAATCATTGCATCACTATCAAGGCTGAAAACCAATTTTCCGTCATTAACTAAACTATTGATCCAGACTTTCGACTGGCATCCGCTGATTGCATTTTCTTCTGTTTTAAACTCAGCATCCATCGGTTCGAGAACTTTGCCAAAGGAAATGAGGAGACCGTATTTGTCAAACCATTCAAGGCCGTCGAATTCCTTTATTATTTCATCTTGAATAGCGTCTCTCAATTGTGAATCATCTCTACTTTCTGTATTCCTTCAACAAGCATGTCCACATCTTCTTTTGTGTTGTACAATGCAAAACTTGCCCGAACTGTTCCTTCCACGCCAAGGAATCGCATTAATGGCTGGGCACAGTGATGACCGGTCCTGACAGCAACACCCATCTTGTCCAGTATCAACCCTGCATCATAGTGATGAATATCTTCCAGATTGAATGAGATAGCCCCACACATCTCATCTGCGGTTCCATAAATCCTGACAATGTCCATTTCCATCAGTTTATCCCTTGCGTAGGAATAGACGTCATGCTCATGCTTCTTTACTTTGTCCATTCCTATTTTCTGCAAATAATCAATTGCAGAACCAATACTGATTGCTCCTGCAATATCCGGTGTCCCTGCTTCAAACCTGAGGGGAGGTTTCAGGAAGGTTGTTTTTTCAAGCTCAACTTTTTCAACCATGCCTCCGCCTCCTATTGCAGGCATGACATCGCTGAAACGCTCGCTTGTATAAAGCACTCCGACACCTGTTGAGGCATACATCTTGTGACCTGAAAATGCAAGGAAATCGCACCCAATGTCTTTGACATCAATGGGTATGTGTTGTATTGACTGGGCTGCATCAACCAGTACAGGAACATCGTGCTCCTTTGCTATTTTCACAACTTCCCTGATTTCATTAATGCAGCCAAGTACGTTGGAAACATGGGTTATGGCAACCAGTCTGGTTTTATCTGTGAATTCCATCGAGTCCAGAAGAAGATTACAATCATCGTCAACCTGTATTGCCCTTAGTTTTGCTCCTGCGAGCTGCCAGGGAACGATATTTGAGTGGTGCTCCACGCCTGTTACGAGAACCTCGTTTCCCTTCAATGTAGGTTCGAGAGAACGAGCAACCTGATTGATTGAGCCGGTTGTTCCGGAAGTGAATGTCACTTCGCTCTGTTCTGGCGCACCTATGAAATCACTCACTTTTTTGCGTGCCTCTTCGTACTTCTCACTGGCAACCTCACTAAGGTAATGAACACCGCGATGGATGTTACTGTTGTCTTTCCTGTAAAAATCAGATATTGCATCAATCACACAATCCGGTTTTTGCGTAGTTGCAGCATTATCAAGGTAAACCAATCGTCTCCCGTATACCTCCTGTGCAAGTATAGGGAAGTCATTTGCAAAACCAGTCATTTTTTCACCATTTCAACAAGAGAGAACCATCTTTTATCATCGGAAAAAATCTGTGCTACGGAAAGCCCCGCAGCATCTGCCATCTTCCGGATTCCTTCAACGGTATACTTATGGGAATTTTCAGTGTGAATGGTCTCGCCTTTTTTGACTCTTATAGCCTCATTTAACAGGGGACTTGAAACTTCAAGATCCTTTTTTGCTCTCAAGTGCATCTCTATGCGGGAATATTCCTTATTGAAGAAAGCAACGTGTTCGAAGTCATCCGGATTGAAATTGGTTCCAAGATGGTTGTTTGTAACAATCAGTATGTTCTTATTAAATTCTGCAGTTACACCCTTGCTGTCATTATAGGCTTTCTCGAGCACGTCGATGTCTTTTACCATATCCATCCCGAGAAGAAGCCGGTCATTTTCATTCATCTCTTTTCCGAGGTTGCCCATGAATTCTATTGCCTTTTCTTCAGACAGGTTGCCTATTGTGCTTCCAAAAAAACAAAAGAATCGTTTTCTGTCCCCGGGTATTTTTTCAATATGCTTGAGGAAATCAGCAGTAATACCATGAATTCCCATTTCAGGATACTTTTCCTGAAGATTGCAGGCAGACTTCTCAATTGCGTTTTTGCTAACGTCAACCGGATAATAAACTATAGTCCGGCGAATCTTCTCGGGAACCTCATCCAGCAGCACTGAAATCTTTGAGCAATCCCCGCTGCCAAGCTCCACTATATCGCAGTCTTTCAACTCGCTTTTCAGTTTCCGGGCTGTTGACCTGAGTAGCGGAATCTCTATCTTCGGGGGATAATACTCATCCAGCCGGGTTATTTCTTCATATAACTCAGATCCGTGATGATCATAAAAAAACACCGAAGGGAGTGTTTTCGGATTTGATTTCAGACAGGACAGCAGTAACTCCTGTGTTCCGTTATCCCCAACCTTGGGCATGTAATCTTCAATAATCATTCTTCGGGAACCCCTGTCTCATACGGAAGATCATTGTTGCTCCATTCAAACCAGCCGCCGTCATAGACTGCTGCTTTATCCCAGCCCATGAGCCAGGCGTTGAAGAAAGCCTCGCTTCCCCTCCAGCCGGTTCCGCAATAGAAAGCATTGCGCTTTTCCGGGGTAATCCCAATCTTCTTCCAGCTTTCCTCAACTTCCTGATACTCACGCATCGTATGATCAAGATTCCGGTAATTTTCCATGTGATAAGCATCCGAACCGCAATCCCCGAATACACATCCCGGAATCCGGCCTTTTTTCTCAATATAATTATAACCGCTTACCTCACCAATGTACTCCCTCCAGCTCCTGACGCATACAAGGTTCTTGTCAGGGGATGCAAGAATTTCTTTTGCTTCTTCGAGATCTACTGCAATTTCAGGTTTCTGAGGAATATCAACTCCAAAGGATACCCTCTCTTTTTCAGCAGGAACTTTGGTAATCTCGTATCCAGAATCAAGCCAGGACTGGAGACCGCCGTTCAGGATGCGAACATCCTTGACACCGGCATAAAGCATGATGAATGCAGCCCTAATTGATCCCAGATGCCCGGCACTGCTTCCGGGGAACGGATCATCGTTGTTCGGGGAGGAGAATCTTCCATAGAGAATTACTGTTGTGTCGTGACTGATGCCTGCATTCTCCAGGGTTTCTTTGATTTCCTCGGGAGTACGACGATTCCAGGTTTTAGTCGATTCAAGGGAATTCGTGTCAATTGGAATTGAACCCGGGATATGACCTTCATCATAGTCCGCAGGGTTACGGTAGTGTCCATGACAAACCACGAACTTGTCATTGCCATATTCAGGAGCATCACCGGTTGTAATCAGCTGGTTGAGCCAGTCTGCCGATACCAGCTGGCGATATCGTGCAAGATGTTCCATGGGCAATCCGTTTTCCGCCCATTCCAAAAAAGAGTTGTAAACACTTACATCCGGATAGCCGGCTTTTTCAAACTGCTTTGCCACTTCTTCAGTCTTGTCGGCCTCATAGCCATAGATGACAAGGGAATCATCTGGATGGATATTCTTGTCCATTACAATTTCTATCCAGTCAATAAAATGTAACCATTTATAGGGCAGCGATTTTGCACCCCTTATGTGACCGCCCCTTGTTTCCCCACCTTCTTTCCACCCATTATAAGCATCAACAGACCTTACATCAATCACCTTATACTTATTCAGGTTTTCAGATAATTCTTCAGTTAAAATTTCTTTCATGTGAATACCCTTTGAATTAATGGTTAACTACTCAACTCACGGCATGCCAAAATAAGGATTGAATTCCATAGCACACCTTCGTTTTCGTAACGGAATCAAACTATACTACCAAACCCTTTACCGAAGTAAAATATTATTGGAGTCTCATATAAACGTTTGGGATTTCCAGAGATACAATTTCTGTACTGATAAATCCAAAAATAGTGATGCACTCAGACTGTTAAATGAACTGTATATCCTGGGCCAAGACCATCGATGCCCTTATTATCTTGCAAGACTATGAACTCCTTTGGGGAAATAAATTGGGGGAAAGTGGTAGATCATTCCAGCTTCCCGAAAATGTTCATACAATCGGGATAGATGAGCTATTCTCAAAACTTGAAACGAATGAGCACGGTCTTTCAAAAAAGGAAGCTCTTCAGAGGCTAGGACGAATTGGTCCGAATGTACTGAGTGACATCGGTAAGACATCACCTGTCCGCATGTACGTAAAGCAGTACAGAAACTTTTTCTCCATCCTTCTGACAATTGGTGCACTTCTATCCCTTCTTGCCGAGTATCTGAGTCCCGGCCAGGGGAATATCTACATCGGAATAGCACTTCTGGGAGTAGTTATTCTCAATGCGACTTTTACTTTTATTCAGGAATACCAGGCAGAAAAAATAATGGCAAGCTTCCACAAACTACTGCCACCGCATTGCAGGGTATTGAGAGACGGCGAGATGGCGGACATACTGGCCCACGATCTGGTTCCCGGGGACATAATGATTGTTGAAGAAGGAGACAAAGTACCTGCGGATGGGAGGCTCATTGATCTAAGTGCCCTGAAAGTAGATAACTCACCATTGACCGGGGAAGCTGAACCCCAATTAAGGTCACTTGATTGCACTCACCCAAACATACTTGAATGCAGGAACATGGTTTTTTCCGGCACCCTTGTTCAGACAGGTAATGGAAGAGCAATAGTTACCGGAACAGGAAGCAATACCCAAATAGGACAACTGGCCGCATTAACTCACCAAACTGAATCCGTCGAAACACCACTCCGGAAGGAACTGAATCATTTTATACACGTGATTTCTTCCATTGCAATGTTTCTGGGAATATCTTTCTTTGCTGTTGGTTATTTCCTTCAGGAAATCTTTCTTGCAAACCTGATATTTGCAATCGGTATCATTGTTGCGAATGTACCGGAAGGACTACTTCCGACAGTCACCCTGGCCCTTAGCATCTCTTCCAAAAAAATGGCAAAAAAGAATGCTCTCATTAAGCAACTTGAATCCGTTGAAACTCTGGGTTCTACTACGGTTATTTGTACTGACAAAACTGGCACCCTGACACAGAACAAAATGGCTGTGAGCTCTATAGTAACTGGTTTTGAAGAAATAGGCCCGGATCAATATCCGGATAGCGGAAATATTCTAACCCGAATTATGGGACTTTGCAATAATTCCAGTTTATCCGATGAATCGCCACAAGGTTACATAGGGGACCCTACTGAAGGTTCATTGCTGGTTTATGCAGGAAAATATATTGATATAGAGAACTTGAACGAAAAATACCCGAGGGTTGAAGAATTCCCATTTGACTCCCTCACGAAGAATATGCAGGTAATTTGTTCTACACCCGAAAAGAAACTTGAATCCTATCTTAAAGGGGCCCCCGAAGTTGTAATTGAGATGTGCGATTCGATAATAACGGAAAATGGTGTTGTGAAACTTAGCGGGGAAGACAAAAAGCAATTGATTCAAAAAGACATTGAACTTGCCGAAAAAGGAGAAAGGGTCATCGCCTTTGCCTACAGACCAACTACAGAGATTAAGGAACACAATGAAGGGTTCATTTTCACAGGCTTCGCTGGAACAGTAGATCCTCCACGTCCGGAAATAAAAGATGCAATCTCCAAATGTCACAGTGCCGGAATAAAAGTTGTTATGATCACAGGGGATCATCCTGTTACCGCCAGATCAATAGCAAAGAAAGTTGGTTTGAATGAAAACGGTGAGAATCTGGAGATCATCACCGGATCAGAACTTGAAGAACTTTCAATGGGAGATTTGTCGGCCAGATTGAAGAAGAGAAGTATCGTATTTGCCCGGACATCTCCTGTGCAGAAATTAAAGATCGTACAGGCATTCCAAGCAGAGGGCGAAGTTGTTACCATGACGGGGGATGGTGTTAATGACGCACCTGCAATAAAGAACGCAGACATGGGTGTTGCCATGGGAAGTGGCACGGATGTTGCCAGGGAGGCAGCCGACATGGTACTTCTGGACGACAACTTTGCATCAATAGTAAATGCAGTTGAAGAGGGAAGGCGTGTTTTTGACAATATCAAGAAGTTTATAGCCTACATCCTGACAAGCAATACACCTGAAATAATACCCTTTATAGCATTCGTTCTTCTTGCCCTTCCACTTCCAATGCCTGTACAATTGATACTGGCTATTGACCTCGGAACAGATCTTATCCCGGCCCTTGCCCTTGCTATGGAAAAAAGCGAAGGAGATATTATGAACCGCCCCCCCAGATCAAGATCTGAAAAACTCCTGACAGCTCCGATGCTCTTAACATCCTACGGAATAAAGGGACCTATTGAGGCTTTGGCCGGATTCGTCTGCTATTTCGCAGTTCTTTTTGAAGGCGGATGGGTATGGGGACAACAGCTTGCCTTTGATAATCCCTTGTACCGGCAATCAATAACAGCCTTTTTTGCCGCTGTAATCATTTGTCAGATTGCAAATCTCTTCATATCCAGAACAAGAAGGGATTCGGCATTTTCAGGGAATTTTTTCAGCAACAAATACGTATTTGTTGGAATTGCAAGCGAACTTCTCATTCTTTCATTCATAATGTGGAATCCGGTTGCAAACCTGATATTCAACACGGCACCTCTTAAGCCGGAATATATATTCCTTGCAATCCCCTTTGCAATGCTTATATTTTCCATAGACGAGATCCGAAAATACCTGATAAGGAAAAATGTTTCAATCGTGAACAAAACATTGGGTTGGTGATATCAATACTTCCTTTTCCCAATGAATGTTCACCTGAGACTTATAGACCACTTATTGTTGGTTTTTGAGATATTGATTTTGCCTTCCCTTGCAAGCCATCCTATAGCCATCAAATAAGTGTTTGAATCGTATCCCTTTGCAAAGAGGTGTTGTTTCAAACGGGAGAGGTTACACTCCCCGTTCTCAAGAAAATGATATATCACTCCGGCGGCATTCCCGATTTTGATGATGCTATCTTCAACCATAAACCCCGCCTCACTTACCCATAGCATTGTTGTAGGTATCAAGAGTGGATTTTGCGATTTTTTCCCAGCAATATTTTGCTTTTATCATTTTCTTACCGTTTATTCCCATCTGTTTTGTAGAACTATTCAACCCGTCCAGTGCATAATTAAGACACCAGCCAATTGACTCCGGGGTCTGGTATCCCACAATTCCGTTTGAGAAATTGTCTATCAGGTGTATGGCGTCGGTTGCAATGACAGGTCTGCTGGCATCCCATGCTTCAAGCACCACTATTCCAAAAGGCTCGTTGCGGCTTGGGACACAGGCAATGTCCGCGGTGTTCATCCAGTCAGTCAATACATCATTTGGAGCATATCCAAGAAAATGGCACGAGTCCTGCACTCCCATTTCATAAACCAGCTGCTCACAATGTCCTCTCATGTCACCTTCGCCTATAAACACAAAATTTGCATCCCTTTCATTGTTAAGCACCCATGGAATTGCCCTCGCCAACATGTCAGGACCCTTCTGGTAGTTCATACGGCCAGTAAATAATACCACCGGAGAAGAGGGATCAATACCGTTTTGTAACTTAATCTCCTCAGGCTCAACATCTTTCTGCATCTTCCCGTCGTATATCCCGTTTGGAATGACTGAAATCTTGTCCTCAGGTATCTGATAAAGGTTCATAATCTCCTTTTTGAACTGCTCCTGCGTTGCTATAACCTGAGAACTTTCATAACCCCCAAGCCATTCCCGGTGTGAAATCTCTTTTGAGCCCCACCAGTTACCCTCATTATTCCCGTTTCTTCCCCACTCGGTGCTGTGATATGTCAGAACGAAGGGATTTCCATGATCTTCCTTAATCTTACACAATGCCTTTACAGGATGCCAGTCATGACCATGCAGTACATCGAAGTCGCCGTATTTTTTCTTAAAAGATGTCAGCCTGTCATACATTGAACCGCACATACTGTCCATCTGCCAGATTATATCCCCGGAATTATCATTCCCACAGCGTTCGTAGTGTACACCATTAATCTCATCATAATCCCTGTACCACCCCTTACGCGTGAATATATGCACTTCGTGGCCCATTTTGGCAAGTGTTTCTGAAAGTTCCGTTACGTGAGGAGATATGCCGCCTACTTTTACAGAGTGCGGACTCTCCCATGAAAACATTCCTATCCGTAAAGATTCCATTATTCTACTTCCCCATTACCCATTCAATTCCCAAATCCCAAGCTCTTTGAGAATTGGGCGACAGGGAGACATATGCAATTGAGAGCATCGTTTTTTGTACCCAAATTATGTCATAATTCATCCCAACTCCCCCCGGAGAATCCAGCTTAGCGTCTGGTAACAGGATGAACTACTATTTCCCCACCAATCAACGATAGTTCGATCTGCTATATTAACTGATTTACATGGGAAAATAAAGTTACATAGTAAATTATAATCGTAAAATAATATGCCATCCGATTAAATAAAATCACTAGTATACAGCTGTTTTAGATAATATTTGGCAACCGATTTATGGACGAACTTGTATATCACAAACCATCCAGGTCCTCGACCCATGCACGCAGTATTTCTGCCACACTCCATGCCTGGGAAATGCATCCACCGGGTTTGTGGGGATAATCGCCATCAAAAAGTTCTGAAATTGATCCTATTCCAGCGTCATCAAGATGTGGGTCAAAATTAAGCAATAATTCCCGGCAATGCTGTATGCTTGGTTTTGATTTGTTATGCACTTTTGTATGTGCACTCACATAAGGGCCCATAAGCCATGGCCAGACTGTTCCATTGTGATATGCCATGTCCCTTGAGACCTGATCTCCCCCATACTTCCCCATATATTGGATGTCATCTGGAGATAACGTCCGGAGACCGCATGGAGTCAGGAGTTTTTCCGTTACCTTTTTGAGAACCAATTTCTCCTTTTTGTGTTTGAGCATTGTAAAGGGCAGGGACACTGCGAAAATCTGGTTTGGACGGACCGAAGCATCCTTTTCATTTCCATTGCTTTTGGTTATGCCAATGCAGTCATAAAGGCATTCAGCAGCCGGATTCCAGTATTGCTTTTCATAATTATCCCTGACAAGCTTTGAGATTTCGTCATAAGGAATGGGATCTTCACCAATTATTTCCGCCAGAAGAGAAGCAGTACAAAGGGCATTGTACCACAGGGCATTGATCTCGCAAGCTTTCCCTCTTCTTGGGGTAATTTCATGCTCACCGATCTTCGCGTCCATCCATGTAAGCTGTCCACCGTGACCAATGAGGCCGTCATCATCCATGGCAATTCCAAAGGAAGTACCTTTCCTGTAGTTTTCGATTATGTCTTCAATTGCCGGAAAAATCTCCCTGACAAATTCGGTATCCTCTGTATAGGAATAGTATCTTCCAACCGTGTGGATAAACCAAAGAGAGGCATCGGCGGAGTTATAGGAAGGAAGATCAACGGGATTATCCGGGAAACTATTAGGAATCAAGCCCCTTGAACGGTTTTTGGAAAACGTGATAAGGATGTTTCGGGCATCATCAAACCTGCCTGTAGCAAGGGTAAGACCGGGAAGGGAAATCATGGTATCCCGACCCCAGTCTGCAAACCAGTGATATCCTGCAATTATAGAGCATTCTCCTGTTGTGCCACGTTTAACAATAAAAGAATCCGAGGCCTTTACGAGTTTTTGCAGAAAGGTAGTAGCAGCATCAAAGCTGGTAATCAGGTTTTTCTGCCTCTCAAGCTCACGGGCAAATGCCTCCTTTACGTATTCCTCATTTATGCCATCTGAAAGTTGGGTGGAAGCCACTACATATAAGTGGCTGACATCCTTCTGCAGTTCAAGATCAAAATAACCGGGATTAAAAAGGTCTTCCTCAAAAGCCTGTCCACGCTCGCGTTCAGCACAATACTCAAAATTGTAATACCATTGAGGCATTTCGCAATAGTGCAAATTTGAATCCAGCTTCAAATCAAGGGTATTGCTTCCTATGTATACACCGCTTGTATATGAGGACTGGGGAAAAGAAAGCTCACGCTCTCGCTTTACGGCATGGAAATCACGATCTGTTACCAGAGGAAAAATTCGGAAATTAATTTTCTCTTTCTCAGGATTGAAAACTGCGTATTGGACTACTGTTGTATTCTCCCCATGTACCATGAATATACTTTTTTCCACCTTGATATTCCCTGCATGATATTCAAAAACCGGAATAGGAGACGATGAAAATTTGTGCAGATGTCTGAAACCTTCGGGGTACACAACACCCGGATATTCATGGACAGAAAAGCGATAAACCTCGTTTCCACAGGTGATCTCCTCATCAAGGGAAGACAACAATACTCTCCTGTCAACAGGAGGCTTCAGGGAAGCCACAAGCAGACCGTGGTATTTCCGGGTATTTGAGCCTATTACTGTGGAGGATGCATAACCTCCGATGCCGTTTGTGACAAGCCATTCCCTTTCGATGCCACAACCATAATCATATTTTTCCCGATGCATAGAAATCCACTCACCAAAGTAACACCCTGATGCAGTTGAAATACGGATTTAGTCTGGAATATACGGTTTATTCGAGTTCATCAAGAAGTATCGCATTGTTAACCATTAAGGCACAACTCCAGCTTAACGGAATCGCCCATGCCGGACGGCCGGATTCCCCATCAACCTGTTCCGGCAGAAGACCTGTATCGGTGGCACCTTTAACTGACCACATTATGTATTCCACTGCCTTGTTTACCATCACATCGCGCTCATGTTTGTTTTCTGAATATTTCGCAAGATTTAAAAGAGCAGCAGAAAGCCATAATGTCGTAACAATCCAGGGATTCCCCCCGACATAATTGTCATATTCATAGCG
This sequence comes from Methanohalophilus levihalophilus, assembly GCF_017874375.1. Lineage (NCBI taxonomy): Archaea > Methanobacteriati > Methanobacteriota > Methanomicrobia > Methanosarcinales > Methanosarcinaceae > Methanohalophilus > Methanohalophilus levihalophilus. The sequence continues at coordinate 127,990 of NZ_JAGGLK010000003.1, read as the reverse complement.
TCTGATTCCGGAATAACCGTTAACAGGAACTTTAAGTTTTGTTTCAATATTCCGAATCATGGACAGAATCATAGCCTTTTCCTGTGGCTCCTGAGGAGAAAGCATCCTGAAAGGAATAAATGCCCCAAGAATGCTGGCATCAACCCGCGAATCAACACTGCCTTCAACAATCCCCTTTGCGAAATATCCATCCTCAAGCCACATTTGCTCAAGGGTGTTTTTCTTAATTAGAGCCGCTCTCTCAAGCCATTTTTCTGCAAGCTCCTTTTCACCATAATCCTCTGCAAAATGGGAGCCGATTATCAGTCCTGCATAAACCGCAGCATTGGTGTAACAGAAAATACCTTTTTCCGATTCCCAGAGACATCTGCAGGTATCATGGACTCCCTTTGAGGAGCGATTGAACAGGTAACCTGCAGCATTGCTAACGGTTTTCCATGAATCCTGCAGGAATTCGGTTTTATTTGCCCCTTCCAGACTTGAATAGTATTTTTCAAACGCCTGGAGAGTTGAACCGGTCTCATCAATCTGGGTGGAATCATCAAAATTACCCCATGATGGAGCTGCCTTGCCGTCAAGCCAGTAGCGCTGGAACCAGGAACCGTCTTTCATCTGGGTTTTTTTACACCACTCTATAAAATTCCCACAATATTGCGGATAACTTGCATTGAGAAGGGATTGTGCAACCTCGGCTGAGTCCCTGTTCCAGCAAAAACCATACCCTCCACACATCTCAAAATCAGGATCGAACTCGGGGGCTGCGATTAACGCACCTGAGGCAGGGTCTCCCAGAAGAGTAAGGCACAGCAATGAACGATTGTATATAGCGAAGATCTGCCGCTGCAAAGTTGGATTCCCGGACAACACAGGAAGTTTCAGGATCCGGCTTTCTGAAATCCAGTCCTTCCAGTATTTGGCAGTCTCATCCATGAGAACGTCAGGATGTGTTTCCAGAAGATCTGACATCGCATTGTAAAGCCCTGATTTATCCTGTGATACTCCTATTAATATTGTGTAATTGACACGCTCTCCTGCTTTCAGATCAAGGTTCCACCCTATTGCATTATCAAGGTTTCCTATTTCTTCCAGATTTCCCTGGAGTTTGCCGTCAGTCATATCACTTTCAGCAGCTTCCACCCAGCCTTTTGCAGATATTTTACCTACCTGCCATTCCTCAAAGTCTGGTTTTGATGCAACTCCAACATGGAATTGCCGATTGTACTGGATAAGCAACCCTGCATCCGTATCACAGAAGGCGGAATTTTGATTCTGCTTACCTCCTACCTGAAAATCAGAATAGTAGAAGAATTTGCCTTCAATACCATTTTTCGCACTGATTTCATAATTACGTATCAGAACATCCTTATCAGGATGCACAAAATCATGAATCGAAATCCCAAGGCCGGATGTGTGGTCAAGTATGGTGTTCACTATGTTCGTGTTTTCCAGATACATTTGTTTTCGTGACCAATGTTTTGAATCCTGGGAAAGCAGGTTTCCATCGAAATACAAATAGCCCTTCGAACCAGACAAATGCTGCTCCTGATCCCTGCCGGGGTAAAAAAGTGAAAATAATTCACCCCTCTCACCCATAGTCACGAGCATTTTGCTGTTTCCGATTATAACATTGGGATGGCGTATCAAATGCCTGTCTCCTGTTAACTCTTACAAATTATTAATCTCAGATAATTTCCTGAAAACCCGGGCTTTAAAATCCATCATTACCGCCATGAAATTTATCGCTGCATCATAGGGTGAAGTATGAATACTGAAGTAGGAATGCACATCACCGTCACCTAACCATTTGGTAGACATGTAGTAATAGTGATCAGAGGTCAGCAAGTGCTTCCAGATTGAGATCAATTCGGGATCCCGGGTTTTTTTCACGTAGGAACCCAACAGTTTTGCTTCCTCAAAACACCGTCTTTGCATGTCATTTCCAAGCCATGCGCTTGTATCCCGTTCCATGTCCGCCCAGGAAATTGTACTGAAATCCCCCACATCTATTTTTCCTGCTGGTTTGTAATCATCAACCACTTCAGAGGGTGTTTTAAAATCCATATCCCTGTCCAGGACTTCTGAAGGTAACGCCCGAAGAAAATCAAAAATGCCTGTATCCGCCCATTGGTGTTCTCCGAAAGTCTCGAAATCCATGAAAATATTTATTGAATCCCCTTTTTCAAAGGATGCCCACTTAGCCCATTTATCAGCAGTAAGAGGATATTCTTCCCACCATTTTGCAGAGAAGCGATAACCTATGTCATCGCTTAGTTTGTAGTTCCTGAGAAGTACGGCAATATCGCAGTTATTAGCCTCATAAACGTAGTTTGATGACCGTGATTCCAATAAGCTGTCAACCCCTTCGGTAAGTATTGCCTTGTATCCCATCTCAGATACTGTTTTGGCAATACTGTTATTGTAAAGAAGCTCAGTGTTGCGGAAAACCTGCGGTTTCATACCCAAAAGGCCAGTAATTGTTTCATTGTGAGCCTTAACTTCTTCAATGAACTCTTCCTTATCATCGAAAAGGCCTGCAAGAGAATGATAATTTGTTTCATCAAGGAATTCCACATACCCCGAATCCGCCAGATCCCTGAAACACTCAAGCACCTCAGATCCCCATTGTTCACACTGGCTCAATAGCGTTCCGGTTACCGAAACACTGAATTTGAAGTCCCCACCATTTTGATCAATAAGCTGCAATAAGGTATTTGTAGCCGGAAGATAGCATTTTTCAGCTACTTTTTCAAAAATGGAACTGTTTATTGCAACATCAAAATACCTTTCAAAGCCTTTTGATTCATCCGGCCAGAACCACTTCAGCCGATATGGCTGATGTAACTGGAAATACATGCAAACTGACGTCATGTTCCATTCTCCAGTATTGCACGCTTAAGATCTGAAATGATAGAAAATACATTAACCGCCCTTTCGGGCCCGAAATGTTTGTTTTCATCATTCATCTCAAGTAATATCTCGCTTTGCTGGAGACAGCGATATATGTGCTTCAGATGTTCGTATTCTTTCCCGCCTTGTATCTCCTGAAGGGCTTTCCCAATCCCTACCAGTTCATGAATATAGAGATGCTGTGAATGATTACCCAGGATATTATGCATTCCATAACGCGCAGTTGATTTGTTCCAGATGGAAGGCAGATATTTTGGTTCAAATTTCTTCCTGGCCTGCTCAGGAGTTATCATGTCTATACCATGTTTTTCAAGACTTTCCGGCAAATCTGCGAGAAATTGCAGAATCCCACCATCGTTCCTGTGATGTGTTCCAATCGAACCGTATTTGAAGTATAATGTTGTAACATCGCCCTCCATACTTGCTATCCAGGAAGCAAACTTGTCAGCAATCAGAGGATAAGCCACCCAGTCTTTATTTGAAAAGCGGTGCTCGATATCTTCACTTAATGAAATGTGGCGAAGTAAAGTCGGGACATGATCGCCATAAACATACGCCGGTTCACTGCCATGTAAAAGATTTTCTGAACCCTCTGACACAAAACCTTTGAATCCCATATCTTTAATGGATTCTCCAAGCCCTTTTGAAAGAATCAATTCCGTGTTTATGAAAGTATCAGGCGTATAATCAAAAAGCTCTTTTATCCTGTTCCGATGCATATTCACCTGTTCCCTGAACTCAGTGTCATCGGGAAACAGGGAAGAGACGGAATGAAAATAAGGAGAGCTGGCAAAAACACTTCCCCTATCCCTTAGTGTTCGGAATGATTCTATTATTGATGGATCCCATTTACATTGTTCCAGGAAAATTCCGGAAATGTCAAAAGTGTACTTTCCGCCGTTATCAATCGAATCCAGTAAAGCCTCGTTTGCAAGAAGGATATCTGAAGCGAATTGTTCAAACGCTGAATATATTTTTTGCTGATCAAAATATGTTTCAAACTCAGGTGACCTGTAGCCCTCTCGGGGATAATACCATTTTACAACCCATGGAAGATGAACTTCACAACATACACAAACCGACTGCATCCCGGAAATTCTCCGCTTTTTAATTTTCAGGTTTTCAATTTACTCTGTTCTCTGGAACTGTACATTGCAAGCCGTATTTATGTTCCTGATTGAGCCGAAAGGGCACTTGCATATACTTCGGCTGTTTTCTCTGCTATCTTGTACCAATTATATTTGTTTTTTATAAGTTCTCTTCCGGCCTTCCCGAATTTGTCATCATGAAGATTGTCCAGCACATAATTGATACCTCCTGCAATTGAATCAGGGTTTTGGAACACCAGTACACCATCGAAAAAGTTATCAATTATCGTAACGGCGTCCGTTGCAACAATGTTCTTTTCTGCATCCCATCCTTCAAGAACCACTATCCCAAAGGGCTCATTTCTGCTTGGGACGCAAAGGATATCACATGCATTAATCCAGTCTTTGAGCGTTTTATCATTTACATAACCCAAAAAGTGACAACTGCCTGAAACCTGTGCCCTGTCTGCAAGATATTCACAATGAGGCCGGAGTTCACCCTCACCGATAAACACAAATTTTGCATCCCATCGGTGATCAAGGACTTTCGGAACCGACTCCACGAGGATATCCGGTCCTTTCTGGAAGTTCATCCTTCCAATAAACAATATTACTGGTGCAAAAGGATGAATTCCAAAGCGTTTTTTCACTTCTCCCGCATCAACGTCCCTTTTCATTTTACCGCGAAAAATACCATTTGGGATAGTAGAAATCTTATAGTCAGGAATCTGATAGAGATATTGGATTTCATCCTTGAAATTTTTAGATGTGACAATTACTCTGGATGATTCATATCCACCTTTCCATTCCCTGTGTGATATTTCTTCGGCTTCCCACCAGTTCCCGTGAATATTGCCGTTTCGTCCCCATTCCGTACTATGATATGTAATGATAAAAGGAATTCCCAGCTCAGATTTCAGCCTTGAAACAACATTTATCGGATGCCAGTCATGCACGTGAAGCATGTCAAAAGAACCGTATTCAGCTGATATTTCCATGAAGCTGGAATACATGGCATCACACATGCCGTCCATTTGATGCACGATACCGCCGGAAAGGTCGTGATCAACCCTATGATAGTATACTCCGTTTATTTTTTCATTGGGAGAAAGCCCATTATTACGTGTAAATATGTGTATGGAATGACCCATGGATACAAGAGCTTCAGAAAGCTCGGAAACATGTGGTGCCAACCCCCCCACTTTTACGGAATAAAGACTCTCCCACGAAAACATTGCAATTTTCAAATTTACCCCCGCTAATAATTCGTTATAATGATTTCAGTTAATCAATTCCCTTCTCCTTTGAGATGCTTCACCGCCTCTTCGGGAGGAAGTGTGTTTATGTAAATATCTGTATTCTTTTCAAAACCCGCCGCAATCGAAGTTCTTGGATGCAATTTCAGATTGAAATGGTATTCCGGATCATCCTGAAGCTGGTAGAACATGTAATTGTAAGCAACTCCCCCGAGACAGTCATGAAGACTTGAGATTGAAAATCGAATCACATCACCTAAAGAATTCAGAAGCTTCTCATCGAAACCTGCTATATGGTTAATGTGCTTTTTTGGCAAGATCCATAGTTCATATGGTACTCTGGAAAAGTAAGGAGCTATAGCAATAAAGTGATCATTCTCATAAAGCAGCCGTTCCCCGGAAATCTCTTTTTCCAAGATGGCACAATATGGACATCCGTCCAGTGCATGTATCCTGTCCAGTTCCCTTACAAAAAGAGGAGGTTTTATGGGTAGTGCTATTAACTGGGTATGTGTGTGGGCAAGGGAAGCTCCTGCTTTTTTCCCCTGGTTTTTGAAAAGGGATACGTATTCAATACCGTCCATTGAACCATAGCGAGTGATCCTATCCTGATAGACCTGCATAAGAAGATTTATCTCTTCATCCGAAAAATCCTGAATTTCTTTTTCGTGGAATGGTGTTTCCACAATTACCTCATGGAAACCATAACCCGGAATAACGTCGATATTTTCACCTGTTTCCACAGGGTTTGGAGAAAGTGCAGGATACAGGTTAGGAATACATCGCACATTCCAATCCTTTATTCTGGACTTCTCCGAATCCATCAGGATTTTGTTATCCTTATAAACAGCTGTTGCTGCAGGTGTTTTGTCCTCATTGCCTGCGCAAAATACACATTTTGAATCATTCTTTTCAGGCAATTCCGCTGAAAAATCAGAAGGGCGGCGCTTCCTTGCGGATGCGATTATACAATATTCATCTAAGAAATAATGTTTGCGTATTTCTGACATTTTTACCCCACCGCCCCTAAACCAGATGCTTTTTTTAGTATCAGCAACCTTTTCCTATCAAATGGCTTTTTTACCCGTAAGCATCTCATAGTATTGCTTGACAGGTTCCCTCCAGTTCATATCCCTGGCAAGAAGGTTGGCTTCCTGACACAGGAGATTGTATTTTACCTTGTCATACGTGTAAGTGTCTATGAAATAATCCATTGCAAGAGCGTAATCAGCAACTGTTTCAAGATACGACAAATCAATGTTGTCCACGACTACAACACCCCCCATACCCATTACAAGACGCTTGAGTGTCTGGAGAGCGTCACTGAATCCGCATACTTTGCTTACAACACTGGGAGTTGCCTCTTTCCCGGCTTCCAGCCCGGTCAGAAGGAATGGCTCATATCTTGACGGGAAAATACCTGCAATGCAGCCTGCCATAAACTCATCAACTGACATATCGAACCCCCCATCATTTTTTGAAAGCCATTGGGGGTAAAGAACAGCAGAAACATATCTTTTGCCTGTTGATAGCTTGGAACATTCAAGACCCCTGTCAACGATCATTTTTTGAAGCCTTATCTCTTCACCCATCAATGTTTCCTCCGGGAATTGCAGAGGGAAATTTCCAGGCAAATTTGTTTTGGGACCGTGCGCAGTGATTATGAAACAAATAACCCTGTAGTCTTCATCAAGCCTGCCACCTTCTATTTCAATTTTCACCATCCTGTCTAAAAGAACAAGAGAATCAAGCAAGTCAGGATAACCTTTGTTCTCAATTTCAATACGGGATATGGAAAATATTGGAATGATTTTTTCCGGGGAAAGAGCTAATCCATCATATGCATTGTACAGTTTCTCAACTGCGATTTTTTGCATTCTTTCACGGCACTGCTTTTTCTTTTCCCACAGTTTGTCAAATTCAACAGACTCGAGATCGATTCCATTTCTTACAATGATAGAATCAATACCGTAGAACAATTTTATTTCCTTTTTTGTAGAATCGCCTACCGCCGTTACAACATCAGCGTATGAAGACAAAGATTCAAGCGCCCCCATGTTGAGAGAAACATTTTCTCCCCATGAACTGTCGTTATCGCGGATTTTTTGAATGGAACGGTGCCCTGCAGCCCTGCCTGGAATTGTGGCATGATGAGTGGCCACGGAATTAATTGTTACACCAAGTTTCTTGAGCCGGGCAATTGAGTAGAAAACACCGAACTCATGGCAGTGTAATGAAACATATAGTGTAGGCATCAGGGAAGCCACAAATTCCGACATTGCCTTGTCTTCATATTGTTTGGACTTATCTGTCCGAATATCTACGAGCGCATTGACAAATTCGGATATTGCATATGAAAGGTTCAGGTAATGGGAATATTCATTCCGGTTGGGCAATTCTTCATAGGTTAAGGAATCAAGACCTACAAGATCGTAAGCTTCGGCCTTTATTTTATTTTCCAGACATATAGTTTGCCCTTTATACTCAACGGACTCCCTGCAAAAGTTGTTGGTTTTGAACATCAGGTGTACTACTTCTATGCCATGCAAGTTTCTGGATCCGATGACTATTTCTATGCCTTCTGCATTGAGTTTCTCAAATATCGAACTCAGTTCCTCATCTGGTTCATACTCATCAAACTCGCTGAGATCTGTAATCCTGTTTAAGCCTTTGTTCCAATCGGATCCGCTATGGCCGAAGTAAGGACCAGCTACAAAAATACGGGGGACGTTTTCTTCCTTTAGGGTTCCGTCTGCAAGCATCGAGGCAAGAGTATTTACCTCTGCGTCAATAACGTTCCATATTCCGCCCATCTTGTTGGATTTCGGACCGGCTTCCTCGCCGGCAATAATAATGCACTTCCGCTTAAGCATTTCAGTAAGTTTCCCCCTTGATCATAAAGATCAGTTTATTATTCCCCAATAGCGATATGTGAAACTAGCTATAAAAACTAAATCCTTGGTTTGACTTGCATTGATATTAACAGGTGGTGTGAAAAGTAGCTGCAAAAACCCAATTCGGGAAATTATTTCCCGATTGTATTGTCTTTTGAATCATAGCTTTTTTCTTTGAGAGAAAGTTCATTTGCAAACCAAACCGTTCTCTGTGGAAATGCTATTTCTATTCCGTTTTCTTCCAGTGTTTTCTTTATTTTCCAGAGCATTTCGGTTTTAAGGGAATACCACTCTGTTGCAGGACTCCATATCCTTACAACTATTGTCACCGCATTATCCGCCAGCTCACTTACAAAAAGCTGGGGAGCAGGATTTTTCAGAGCCAGGGGATGATCGTCAATCATTTTTTTGACAATGCCAATAGCCCGATCGGCGTCATCGCTATAACGCACCCCTACTTTATATTCAAATCTTCGTGCAACGTTTGCAACGTAATTTGTGATATCACTTGTGAAAACTTTCTCATTGGGGATTCTAACGTAAAGCCCGTCATAAGTCCTGATTATCGTAGAAATGATACTGATATCCTCAACTATGCCAACATTCCCGCCAATATCAACCTGCTGCCCTATTTCAATGGGTCTTTCAATAATCAGGAAAAGTCCTGAAATCAGGTTTCCTACAATACTCTGACTAGCAAATCCGATAATTATACCGAGGATTCCACCGGCTACCAGGAAACTTGAGGCTTCTATCCCCAAGGCTGGCAAAAGCACGAAAACAATAGTGAATATGATTACGGAATAGTAGACTGCCTTGCTGATAATCTCGGCATTGCCTTCACTAATCCTGTCAGAAAAAGTCCTTTTCAAATAGAAACCAAGAGCCTTTCCAATGATCACAGCTGCAATTACTATTATAACCGATAGCAAAATAGGCAGAATTGAAGGATGACCAACAAGAGAAACAAGTGAAGTGCTACTATTCATATTCCTTTTTCCATAACATATTTTGTTGAATTAAGATGAATTTTACTCAGGGAATATAATTCCCTTGATCTTAACATATCTCCAAGAATAGGATGATCAATAAACTTTGTTTCGGCTATTTTCTTGCTATTGATTTCCATATTTGCCTTCATTGAAACAAGAGCTTCATCATAATATATTTTCATACCATAAGCACTCAGAACAATTTTGTTTACCTCGGCAATCTGTTCACTTTTGTTGTCGATAGTCAACTCAATTACGCCCATTTCAAAGGAAGACAGAACCGGAATTTCAGAATATATAGCCGATTTATGATATCTGCATATAATTCCATCACTGGAAGTCCCGTATAAGGTAAACTTCGGTCGAACGATTGAAACAATGTCAATTACTTCAAGGCTCTTTTTTGTCTGAAGAAAAATTCCGATTTCTATCGGGAAAGTAACGTATATTGTCTTGTTTGATAGCGAAGGGACAAGCAAAGGAGATTCAAATTCGACCAGCAGGTATGAAGAAATATCTTTCGGGAGGTTGACAGGTTCAATTGGATTGATTACAATATCCGCATCAACCGATGAAAGGACCTTTTTGACTTCCACATCCTCTTGTATCCGCTTATAATAGGAAATTCCATTCTCTTCAAAAACTGATATTTCCAAATCACCCAATGTCAGGTCTTTCGAAGAACCGAATGAACCATAATTATTTTTCTGGATGTCCCCCGTCATATCGCTCTCCAAAGTAAATACATCGTTGGTATAATAAAGCATTATCATCGATGATTGCTTATCTCAAAAATAATAAATATAAGTTATTTCAATGTGCTTTTGTTGCTCATAAACATACTCGTCCTCGTAACAGGACTTATTCTTCTTGTAAAGGGCTCAGATTATTTTGTAAAGTCCGCGTCGTCCATTGCAAAAAGCCTTGGGGTTTCCGAATTTGTAATAGGATTGACGCTGGTGGCAGTGGGGACATCGATACCTGAGCTTGCCTCTTGTGTAGCTGCTTCTCTTGCCCAGTCAAGCGGTATCGTAATAGGAAATATCGTTGGTTCAAACATCGCAAACATTGCACTTATCGTTGGATGTGCCGCCATTTTGTCAGTAGTAAAAACAGATACTGAAATGCTGAAAAGAGACGGGTACATAATGATGTTTGCTGCGATTCTTTTTTTAGTTCTCGCTTTTGATTTGCAGTTATCAAAAATAGAAGCGGTTATCTTGATTCTGTTTTATGTTGCATATGTTCTCTTTTTGTTTGAGGATAAATCAAAATACGAGGGCAAGTTCTACTTCAAGGAATATATTGACTATTTTTTCAGGTTCAAATACGTGAAGTCAATCAACCAGCGTGTTAAAAACGGAATTAATAACAGATCTTCCGGAAAAAAACAAAGTAATGAAATTGCTGCAAATGGAATCAGCAGAGATGTCCTGATTCTCGTATTTAGCGGAATTGCAGTAATAATCGGAGCCAGGTATTTTATTGAAGAGGCAATCTTTTTTGCAGAACTATTTCAGGTTCCGGATACTTTTATAGGAATAACACTTGTAGCAGTCGGGACGTCCCTTCCTGAACTAATGGTCACGATATCCGCTGCACGTAAAGGCTATGGAAATATTGCAATCGGAAATGTGATTGGGTCAAATATAACAAATATTTTCCTGATTCTGGGTATTTCTGCCCTGATATTTCCCCTTGAGATTACACGAATCAGTTTGTCGCTTACTATTCCCTTTATGATTTTCATTACTGCTGTTCTTCTCTGGTTTATCAACACGCACTGGGAAATAAGGAAAATTGAGGGAATTGCACTAATTTTTCTTTATGTGATATTCCTTATCTTGTTGTTTACTCTCAATATACCTTCATGAAAAAGCCGTTCCCGGCATTTTCTGTTTTGTCTACCAATATCTGGTTTAGTTAATATACATGAAAGTAGATATGGTGATATTTGGAGAAATTAAATAATTCTCTAAGAAAACAGCCGCAATATGGGGAGTTCGTTGAAGCGGTGTGTGATAAAATGAATCATACAAAAGTATTTAATTCTGTCATAGACTATGTCACCATAGTTGTTCTTTACATATTGTTGGTAGCCCTGCTTTTAGCCGTCCTGAAGATTTTAGCCAGCACAGCCATAATTATTATAGGAGCAATCGACAGCAGTATAGCCCTGATTAATTTCAGCACGGTGGTCTTTAGCGTCCTGACGGTCTTTGTTCTTATTGATTTGATAAAGACCTTTGTTGATTACCGCGAACATGAAAGAATCAGACTCACATTCCTAACCGATGCTACAATTTTGATCGTAATGCGTGAGATTGCGGCTGGTATTTACGCCCAGAAGATAGAATATGAGTTCATCCTGAGCCTGTCCGTCTTGTTGATGGTATTAGGCGCAATCAGGATTATGGCTACGAAATATCCACCACATGATAGCTGTAGTGTAAGCGATAGCAGTGAGTGAAATTCTTGTCTTAAAAAAGAATCTCTTGCTAAAATATCATTGGCAGAAATGTGCAAAAAAGCAAATAGTCCCGGGCGGATTCGAACCACCGTCTTCGGCTCCAAAGGCAAGAGCATTTTCAAGTGCAGAAGCCACTTTAAATGTACTAAATTACACTTTTGAGAGAGAAAAGTTTACACGATGGATTCATGGGAGGGTGAGTGAAGGTACCGCAAAGTGCTATGTCAAGTACTTAGATCAGCATTTGAGAGGTACAGAGATATCGGATATTGATTCACTACTCGATGTTTCAATGGGTGTTGATAAAGGTTGGAATTGGTATGCCAAAGCAGTCCGCAACTTGATCAATTATTACGTTGAAAAGCGTATGATATCAGCCTACTTTGCAGCAGAGTTAAAAAATACATTAAAGATCAGAAAATGTGGCACTGATACTTATGTTCCCAGTGATGAACTCGTTTGTAATGTTTTTCAGAGAACTACAGATGAGGAGATGCAATACCTGATACAACTTGTCTATTACAGCGGAATACGCATTGTAGAAGCGGTTAAAGTTCTTACCGAGTTTGATCCTAAGAAGATGCATTATGAAAATGGCATAGCGTATTATGACATCGATTGGGAACGTGGTCAGAAAAAAGCGTTTAAAGCATTCATGCCTGAAGCTTTTGCCAGGCAACTCTACAAAATGTATATTGACATTGAAGCATCACGAATTTACTTCAGAAGGCGTGGACTGGGATTGAAATATGGTCGCAACTTTTTCATAGACAAGTGTGTTAAAGCTGGAATTCAAGAATCTTTCATAAAATACATGGTTGGACATTCTAATGGTTCAGTTTTGATGACTAACTATTTAGACAAGCTCAATAACTGCATTCTCAATTATGGTAAAGTGGTGCCATATATTGATTCCGCTTTTGGAGATTAAAATAATCAAAAATATGGATTTCATTATGGTTTGGAGACAATACTGCATACTTCTTCAATTATTGTGAATCATTTTTATATACATTGCTTGTATTTGTCTGATGTGATCATATGAGTTTTATTAAAACAGTTGGAATTATATTGATATTATTCGCATTGTTTGGTCTTTTGATGTCCGATTCTCAACACTCCGAAGCTCAAAGACAAATCAAGATTATGGAACTTAATAATCAAATTGGATTGGCAAATTATGATAGTAGTTGGATTGATATGATGGAATCTGAAGCAAATAATTTATACTTCATGAGTATTCTCACATCTCTAATTACTGGGGCAATTGGATACGGTTTCATCCTAATAGATAAAAAATTCAAAGCAATTCAAGTGGACAATGATGTTTCTTCAACAAAGTAAAAAAATTGTGAAGTACTTGGTGTAAACCATTACTTCACTGTTTGTATGGTAGCCTTTAACATTTGACAAAAGCAAAAGTTGTAACGCGCTTCAAATGTACAATTCTTGTTGAGCAGATTTACTCATTAATTCACTACTACATATTCTTTAAAATTAGTTGAGCCTTAGTAGCTCAACTATTTGAAGCGTATCTTTCAAGCAGTACCCCCTCTCCATCTATGCTTAAAGTTATTTTATCTTCAGTTAGTTCAATTATTTCAAAATCATCTTCACTTAATTGTCTTTCACCATCGGAATAGTATCCAGCATCAGAGATTATCTTTAAATTGTTATCTGATAATTCATACTTAAAAGTGCCATAATTGTATATAGATTCATCAAATGCTTTGATTACCTATATGCCATTGTCATAGAAAGTCAGGTAAAAGTCGATGTCATATTCATCTTCTGTAAGAAATGAGATTGTCCAATCCCCGATTATTTTTTCAGAATTTAGCACTGGCTTAGTCTCTACTTTCTCAAGCAACATTGATTCAAGTTCAAGACCATCATTAGTAAATTCATATGTGAGTCTAGAAATATCAGATCCGTGATATTTAATTATTGTATTCTCTTCAGAATCAGATGATCTGTAGGCTGAAGCTGAATATGGCATTCCGGATTCATCACTATAGACAACCATACCATCTTCATAGAATGATAAGAAAGTGTTTAATTCTGGAGCATTTTCATCTGAATAATACCAAGTTCCTACTATTGTATCTTTGCTCTCTGTACATCCAAGTGCCGCTATAGTCACGATCAATAACATCAAAGTTACTAATACATACTTTGTACTCATTTCCATCCCCTTCATTAAATTAATGTAAATGTCGCTCTTTAATCCATTTCTAAATATTTAAACTTAGTGTCCGATTTACAGGTTGAATTGCATATTATATTTAGAAATGGGTGAGAAAAATTAAGATTCCATAAACTCTTTTGATGGTACTGTATTGGCATCCATCTCATGTGAAAATACTCAGCCATGATGGGGTATAGTCTATTAAAATTGCAAACCTAGTTATGAAAAATCTATAAAAATGCGTCTTTAATTACATGAAAACATGTTTCTACTGAGAATTTAAAGATGCTGAGAATTCGATCTTCAGTAACAAGCATTTCACAAAATCGATTATGGTCATTGATGTGGTAGATGGAATAATCCCTATTGAAAGGCACGAATTCTATAAACAATTTGAAAAAGCCAAGGAAATGGCCCTCTTCCAATTTCACGTAACAAGAACAAACTTGGAAAGGTTGGAATCTTGTTACAATACGAGGAAAATAAACTCAAAGCCGTATATCCTCATGTAAAGAATCAAAAGAGATATGATATTATACCTCACCTTAACAAAGCAATTGAATCAGAAGACATTAAAGATATCGTTGTTTCCGAGAGTATTTCGGAAGGCGATATTTCAAGGATAATTTCTACTTTTCCTGAATTTCTGGAAGAGAAGTTGACTTTTGAGGATACTGAAGTTGAAGTTGAGGGTGGAAGAATTGATGTCGTTTTCAAGACTCAGAATGACGAAACACTCTTGATTGAGATAGAAATTGAAGCGCGAGATAATGCTATCGGACAAGTTCAAAGATTCAAAATCCCTTATTCGGAAAAATTCGGAATTCCTTTGGAAAAAATAAGGCTTGGAATTGTTTGTGCAAAGATCTCAGATAGCAGAATTACTGCTTGCAAAGGGGCAGGGATAGAGGTTTACACAGTTTGTTTTGACAAAAAAGCCTAAGTTTACGTATATCTTTAGAAATGGTTTAAACATGAATTTTCGCAAGTGTTTTGCAGAAAATAAGCAAAAATAGCGAATATTGCTTCCAAATAGACTGAATTATAGAGGTTTTATGCATTATTACAGCAAATCTAGGATATACTTATCAACTAGAAGTTCATAGTCCAAAGTATGTTAATAGAATTTTCTGTTGAGAATTTTCTTTCATTCAAAGAAAAAGTTACCTTGAGTATGGATTCAAGCTCAAGTAAAAAAATACCACAGAATCTTATTGAATTAAATAAAAAAGAAAAACTTCTCAAATCAGCTGTCATTTATGGAGCGAACTCTTCTGGAAAATCTAATTTTATAAAAGCAATGTATTTCATGCAGGGCCTAGTGCTAAACTCTCACAATTTTAATATAAACTCAAATATTCCCGTATCTCCATTTAAGTTGAGCGAAGAATGCAAAAAAAAGCCTAGTAACTTTGAGATCAAATTCATCCAAAATAATAAAACCTACAAATATGGTTTTTCATGCACATCAAAGAAGATTGTTAGTGAGTATTTGTATGACATTTCAAAGCAAAACCCAAAACCAATCTTTACAAGAGAAAAAACGAAAAAATTCGTTTTTCCAATTGATGAAGAACAACAGAACTTGTTGAAATCGCAGACTATTGATAATACTCTCTACCTTTCACGAGCAACGCAGTTGGGCTATGATAAAACAAAGGATGCATACGATTTTTTCTCTAAAAAAATAATTGTAAATATTGATCTTGTAAATATTAATCCGAGTTGGGAAGGATATACAATTAATAAAGCCTATGAAAATAGTGACTTTAAGAAGAAGATACTCGATGTGCTGAAAAAAGCCGATTTTGGGGGCATTGAAAATATTCGGATCAAGAAGAAAAAGATTCCAGTAAAAGAATTTACTTTTAATTTTTCACACGAGAACTCTTCATTTGAAAGTAAAGATGGTACTGATGATGTGTTTAGTGTACAGACAATGCACAAAAATGAGGATGGAAAAATTGTTTATTTTGATTTGAACGATGAATCCATGGGTACAAAGAAAACTTTTTTAATTTTGGGCCCATTGTTTGATATAATTGAGAAAGGCAACATTGCATTCATAGACGAGCTTGAGCAAAGTCTCCATCCTGAAATTACAAGACTACTTGTAAGGATGTTTAACAGTAAAAAGAACAAAGATGCACAAGTTATCTTTACAACACATGATACGACGCTTCTTGACAATGAGGTTTTCAGAAGGGATCAAGTGTATCTCTTCTCAAAAGAGCAAAATAGTTCCACAGAATTAAGTTCACTTTTGGATTATGACATTCGGCAAGAGATAGACTTTGAAAGAGCATATCTCAATGGAAGGTTTGGTGGAGTCCCTCTTATTGATGAGACTTTGTTTGATTAAATATTTTGAGGGGGTACCATAAATGGTCAGGGGTGAAGGGAAAAAATCCATAAAAACAGTTTGGATATTCTGCGAAGGAGCAAAAACAGAAAAATACTATTTCGATAAATTGAAGGTAGATCTAAGATTGAGATCATTGAAAATCAAAGTAAATTCTTCCAATAACAAAGATCCTGTAGGCATTATAAAGCATATTCTAAATTTTAAAAAGCATACCCGAGACTTTCTAGAAGGCGATTTAATTTTCTGTGTATTTGATCGAGATGCAAATTCAGATCAATCACTTTTAGACGCGAAAAAAATGTCAGAATTGAATGATATAAACTTAATATTTTCAAATCCTTGTTTTGAATTTTGGATACTTTCACATTTTGAATGTTACATGAAGCAAATTGAGCATGGTGCTCTTAAAAGTAAATTAGATACCCATCTTGGAGGATACAAGAAAACGGATCCTGAACTTTATACGAAAACAAAGCAAAAAATCGGTATTGCAGTAAAGAATTCAAAGCAAATTAATGATATGCATTACTCGAATGGTATGGAAATAATTAGCAGGAATAGTAACCCTTCTACATTAGTTTTCGAATTAGTGGAAACCCTTCAAACTTTCAACCCATGAACAAGTTTCTTATATTTCATTTTTTCTAAATCTAGCTTATTTCTGTGAGTTGCTCTTTGTTCATATTTTCTCACTCGTTATGGCAGAGGTATTAAAAAAGCGGAGTGCTTAAGTGGTACAGGAATTTTCATAGTGGACTTCAAGAATTCCTAGTTATCACCTGTATCACTTAGAGCTATAACGACTTCATGAAAAGTATTCAAGGGCTACAAATAAGAAGTCTTCACATAATACATAGCATTATTCAAATAGCGTTCTCTTTATGGAAAACAAAGTAAACAGTTTAAACTAGTGTTTCTCCAATTTGTTTAAATCTAAGGGGAGACACATCTAATCAAATATGGCTTCAAACGCAAAAGATATTGCACTTCTCATTGTTTTTGTATTTTTTGCACTACCGTTTCTAATCAAAGTAGCTATTTTTGCGCTTAAATCTGCAATACAACCAGAACAAGCAGATATTGCAACTGGTGTAGAGTTAGTGGCAGAAAGTGCAATTCCTTGGTGGTTAGGTCCACTTGAATGGTTAGCAGGACTGCCTGGAGAAATTGCAGGATTTTCAATTGCAGGTGTTGCAATCATTCTTTTCTTTTTGTTCTTGAAATGGATTGGTGAAGTAAAAATATGATGATTAACAGATGACTCTACGCAATTTAATTGATGCGATGGTTCTACTTAGGAGTAAGACGAAGATTAGCTAATTTCTTTTTTGAAGATTTACTTGAATTAATTACTTATATCAAAATTTATATTTTAAGTTATAAAGTTAGCTATTGAGTATTATTCTGACACAATTAATGGAAAGCTGGAATATGGATGAAATAAACAAATATGATCTTAGTGAAAGGGACGTTTGTACTAAATTCATTACCCCAGCTATCGATAAAGCAGGATGGAATCTTCAAACGCAAGTACGTGAAGAGGTTCAACTTACCGATGGAAGAGTAATTGTTAGCGGCCAAACAGTCTCTCGTGGTAAAAATAAGCGTGCTGATTATATCCTGTACTACAAACCAAATATTCCAATTGCTGTAATTGAAGCAAAGAAGAACACCTTTTCATTGGATTAAAATTTCGGATATAAGGAAATATGCTGATGGGTGGGTATTGAAAGACACCGATGAATTTCTAACTAAAGAAGGGGCAAAAAAGAGTGTTTACCTTGAAAAAGGAACTTTTGTTCTTTCTAATAGCGCAACCATAGGGGTTCCAACTATATTAGGAATAAATGGTTGTATCCATGATGGCTATTTAGCTTTTCCTTATTTAAATAAAAATCAAATCTCTATTAAGTATTTGTATTATTTCTTTTTATATTTCCAAGGAGAGCTCAAAAAAAGAGCCTTTGGTGGTGCACAATTAAATTTAAACACCGGTATCGTAAAAAATATCGCTTTTCCTCTTCCTCCCTTTGAAGAGCAAAAACGCATCGTAGCTAAAGTTGATCAACTTATGGCAGTATGTGATCAGCTTGAATCACTCCAACAAAAGAAGAACGAAAACCGCAACCATTTGAACAATTCAGCACTTAGCAAGATGCTCGCTGCCGCCAGTCCAGAAGAATTCGCAGAGCACTGGCAGTTTGTTTATGGGAACTTCGATTTGCTCTATGAAGATCTGGATAATTTAAAGAAGCTCAGACAAACAATATTGCAGCTTGCAGTGCAAGGGAAGCTTGTGGAGCAGGATGCTAGTGATGAGCCAGCGGAAGTTCTCTTGGAGAGAATTAAGGCTGAAAAGGATAGGTTGATGAAAGGAGGGAAGATTAAGAAAACCAGCAAATCTCTTGAAATAGACGAGTCCAAAACTCCTTATGAAATTTCTGATAAGTGGAAATGGGTTCGACTAATAGATTTGTGCGATGTCGGAACGGGAAGCACCCCCTTGAAGACTCAGGCAGAATATTATGAAAATGGCACAATTCCATGGATAACTAGTTCGGCTACTTCACTTGAGTTTGTTGATAATGCTGAAACACATATAACACAAAAAGCAGTAGAAGAATGTCGTTTAAGACTTTATCCTCCTGGAACCTTAATAATTGCACTATATGGACAAGGAAAAACGCGAGGACAGGTTGCAGAAATTCAAATAGAAGCTACTATTAATCAAGCATGTGCTGCGTTAGTTTTTATCGATTCTCTTGAGATCAGCAAAAGCTACGTAAAGCTTGTTTTAACAAAACAATATGCTGAGTTACGAAGTTTAGCTGCTGGAGGAGCTCAACCAAATCTCAATGTAGGGATTATAAAAAATGCAATTATTCCACTTCCACCTCTAGAAGAACAAAAACGCATCGTAGCTAAAGTCGATCAACTTATGATACTATGCGACCAGCTTGAAGCAAAGATTAAGCAAGCACAGTCAGACAATGAAACACTGATGGAAGCGGCTGTGAATCACCTTCTTACAGCTTAATGTTTTAGGGATGAACTACGATGAACTTAGCCGAAGAGTTGTTGGAAATTGCAGAACGGGATCTAGAAGCTTCCAGAATTCTTCACAAAAACAAATTATATCCTCAAGCGGCTTTTTATTTTGCTCAGAGTGTGGAAAAAGCGAATAAATCACTTGCTACGTTACTTAACAATCACAATGAAAAATACCTTTCTGATAAAATCGGGCATGAAGCAATCATTATTCATCAGAAAAGCAGTCGTAGAGCTCAACAAAAATTCGGCAAGTTTCTAAAGCAATCTGAAAAGCATCCAATATATAAAGATCTACCATTTTTTCAAAAAGAAGAGATTAAAAACATTGTTCAGCAATCTAATCTTGCTATTCAGACTATTGACGAAATAAAAGAGCAAAGCGATGATCTGATTTTCATAAAAGCAACAGCCATCAATCAGTTATTAAAGGAAATACAAGATGAAAAAAATCAGATTACTGAAGAAATGGACACATTTCTTAAATTGAATATTGATAAAAACGAATGGTCACAAAATGTCAATCAAATTGTGGAGTGGGTGGAGAAAAATAACTTCCCTCAAGAGGCTGTTCTTAAGTTCAAGGAAGAAGCTGAAAATATAAACTTTGATGATGCATGGGATGCACTAAAAAATTACTACATAATTAATTATAAAAATGCACTCTTAACCATACCTCTTTTTTATTTAGCAGTAATAACTCTGCCTCTTGCTAATATTGCAAGATATCCGGAAAAAGGAAAAAGTCCTCTGGAAATTTTTACTTGGAAATCTCCTCTGGTTAGAAAGCTACCTAGTTTATTTGAAGTTCATTTGCAGGTAATACATGAACTTAGAGAGTTCCATGAGTTGTGGAACAATACGGGTGACAAATTATATTCTGACACTTCTATCGATGAAGGCTGAACCTTTTGAATTCCTTATTTAATTGCCTCTGTACCCCCCTAAAAAAGAAAAGTTAACTCTTTAAAATGATGTCATCCAGGTAGTTTCGCGCATAATTGATGCAGTTGCTTTAGGTGGTACAGGAAGTTTCACAAGGATCTTCAAAGAGTCTTAGGCATCACCTGTACCACATAAGTATGAATAAAAAAACAAGAGGATTGATGCAAAACCTCTTGTATCCCATATATTCTCAAATCGAACTGGCTACTAAAGAACTTGATATCAGGCCATTTTGAAAAAAGAAATCCAGTTGATTATTTGAATCTCTTTTTTCCATCCTTCCCTTCTTGTTCGGCGAATCATTCCAATGAACATATAGCAAGTCTGGTTCAATTTCGCATTTCAGATAGGGCATGCAGAAATAATATTCAATGAAATCTGCAGTTGCATAAAATCGCTTTTTAATGAATTGAGTGATTTTTGCAGTTCCTTCTTTACCAGCTTGCCTAAAAAGGTTCTTTGGCCAGCCTTCGTATACAGGGCATTTGCCCTCTTTTGTCCAATTATCGATACACTTTTTAACGTTTTGATTTATCATTTTAATCACCAATTATCATAAAAAATCGCGTGTCTGCGACTCTGTCTATTGTTTAAGACAAGAAAAAGTGTTTAGCAGCGACAAATACAAGTCTACATAGCACTTCTGTCACAAATGTCACAAGTGTCACATATTTAATATATATAATTAATTTTATTATAATTGTCCATATTTATTATTATATATCTAAAGCCTGTGACAGTTGTGACAATGTGACATACCCGCTTATTCCAGATACTCCCTCATTTTCTCCAAGTTAAACCTATATACACCAATTCGTGGGCTTCCACCATTGCCATCAGAATGCCTTGCCTGAAAATCCTTTCTTCCAGCACTAAGAGTAATGATGCCATCTTTTTCCCAAGAATCCAGAACACTTCCAAGATTTATGTTTTGCATTTTCATTGCATCTTTCAAAGTGGAAGTAATGATGTCCAGATATCCATTTCGTGTAATCCAACCATACTTCACAGCGTGCTTGTATGAGTCCATATCATCATTTACAACGAAATAGCCTCTATTCTCTTCAAACCAACCGTTTACGGCACGGAGGGCTTTAACTGGATATGGTACAATCGGTTTCTCCTTCACAGTTTCGTTGAAGAAATCTTTCACTAACTCAAGATGATCTATAACTTCAATTCCAATTTCATCAAAGACTTCCTCCAGCAACTCGCCTGCAACTGCAATAGCTGCAAAGTAGGTTCCAGCCCGATTCATTGTAGATGATTCGTTATTTGTAAACATGTCTCTGTAGTATGCAAATCTTGAACGAAGTTCATCTTTGTGCTCGAATACTTTCCTGATAAACAACTCACCTACGTGCCCATAGTTTCCTGCAAGAGTATCTTCGGTAGTTTTGACAATTTCAGGCAACTTTGGCAACTCCCTCTGGATCTCAACTACTCTTACCTGTTGACCACCAAAACCATCGGCGTCAGCAATTGGTTTTTCACCAGTCGTGAATGCAACACTTTTCCAGCGTTTCATTTTTCTCACTCCGCCATCCTTTTTTCCACGCCCTTTTCCAGAACCGTTGCCGAACATGTATATTATAGTTGTAAGGATTTCAGATGATTGTAGACTGGTTTCATCAATGCACAAAGCAAAATCATCATAGTTACTTGCCATCTCTTCTAAGTAAGTCGGTGTAGATTGTCCGGAAAGCATGAGTTCTTCTGGATTTCCATACATGCTGAAAGCAAATTTAGTACTCAGAGTCTTGCCAGTACTTGTGTTTCCATTGTGATCCACTATGTAAGGTGGCATGTCCAATAGTCTCAAAATATTTGAAGACACAGCACAATAGCACTTAAACCGAATGATAGGTTCGGCAATGATGTCTCTAGTACCTGCCACCCAATCTTTCAAGGTACCCTTCTTGGTTAGTCCTTTTACTGACTCTTCATTAACATGTCTAACTGGACCTATATGTTCAGAGGAGTAATACTGATTTCCAAGCACAAAAATTTCATTATTATTCTTCCAACCATTTTTCGAGACAAACATGTTGTGTTTCAAATTTGTTGCATTATAATCAATTGAATCTGCTAAATATTCACACAACTCTGCACCCTTTTTTTCATCAACAAGGATGCCCTGGTTTGTTATCTTCATCAATTCATTTTTCTTTATTATCTGCTCATGCTTTGCATAAATCTCCTGAATTCTTTCAAGAGGATCCATGAAAGTAATTTTATACCAAAACTCACCGCTGTCAATGTTTTCTCCGATTGCAGATAATACTATAGGCTTTCGGCAAATTGGATATTTTCCATTCATTTTGCACAGTTTGTTATTAGTAATCTCATACCCAGGTGGAAGTTCAATCCCCTGCCAGCAATTTGCAGATGTTACATGCTCAATGGCATTACGGATTTTTAACTCATCTGGGGTTGTGTCAAACTCTATTCCATTTACTGTTCCTGTCTCATATAAGAGACTATTTTGAAAGTCAATTTCTGTAGGCATTTTTATGTCTCCGTTTTTTCAAAAAGCTTCGTTGAAATCGTGATCGTTCAACTACACTTTTTGATTTATATCCATATCGGATACTTTTTTAGGAAGTTCATTATTCCCTACACCATAATAATCGTCGGTTTTAACCAACATATATAAATTTATTGGATGTTATAGAAACAGCGGGTAGTTATTTGCTAGATATTAGATATCAAAAATTATGAGTTTGGTTTGATATGAGTGCGAACAATATTCGGAGATTGGATAAACAGTATGGCTACATCACAGCAGATGAAACTGCTACTGAGAGAGAGGTGCGTGAGTTTACAGAATCTCTTTTATCTGCACTAGAGATACACAAAAGTCAACTTGATTATATCTTTATCCTTGCTAGAAAAGTATGGAAAGACCGACAAACTCTCTTTGGAACAAATACTCGATATGAATACATAATCATAGCAATTGCAATGAAAACTATGAAAGATGGAGTAAGGAAAAATGATATTGATTCATCTCATGAAAAGGTCTCAGAGCTTGTCAAAGACGTGTTCGAAAAAAATTATAGAAAGCATATAACTTCAATATATGTCGTTTACGACAAAATACAATATATTTTCGAAAAAGATCCTGATACTATAGATTTCTTAAAAAAAATAGATGAACTACTTCGGTCAGGTCAGGTTCCAGGATATGAATTCATATGTAACGCTGAAGAATTCTATGAATGGATTGCAGAGGATTCCGAAAACATGCTTGTTGATCTAGTTTTTGTAGAAAAGCTTTACTTTGATTCTATGTCGCAAGAAGATTCTGATTAATTTGTATTGCCTTAGAAATTTAGGAAGGGGCTCGAAAGTGAATTTTCTAAACGTGATGTGATGGTGTTACCCCCCTAAGAAATAAAAATTGCGATTCCTATATACCGTCACCCTAGTCATTACAGAGCTTTTTTGCTTAATACAGTAAGGGTGGAATGCGAGTTTCTACTTTATTGGCTAGTACGCAATGTATTTAACGTGTAAACACATAGTTTAAACTATGTCAGAACAACCATTTACAACTAAAATTACAAAATTAAGTGCAAGCAAAACAAGGGCGTATCCAACTCTACGCTTGCCGAAAGAATACCTGCATCTCGTTGGTGAGAAAGCAGAAATTCACCCTACTGAGCATGAAGGAAAACAGGCATTTCTGGTAATTATTGATCAAAAAAGTGTAAACTATTCTCCTGAAACCCAACTAGAGCAAGTTCTGAATAACATCGAAAAAAGACTCTCAAATCTAGAAAAATCGCTCTCAACAGACGATAAAGATAAGATAGTCCCGGGCGGATTCGAACCACCGTCTTCGGCTCCAAAGGCCGAAAGGATTGACCACTACCCTACGGGACTGCTTAAAATTGAAACTGCATAATCCTACTTATATTTATGTCATTTTTGAGGATTAGGTCTTACTTCTGGATAATAACAGTCAGGATGTCACCGTCTTCCAGCGTATGTTCGAGTCCTGCACGCTGTCCGGGATGTTTGGCGGAATCGCCCCAAATCTGGGCGTACCTGAACTTGTTTCTGAAATCACGATGCAGGTGATCACAAACATCTCCAATCGTACTGCCGTAAGTGATAATCAACGGCTCATCCATATCCGCAGCTTCTCCCTGAGGTTTCAGGTACACACGAATAAAATCAAGTGAATCGTAAATGAGATCCTTGACCTTTTCAACATTTTCCCCTTCATTGGCAGAGATAAGGAGAGCATCGGGGAAGTTTTCCCTGCATTTCTGGATGGTTGCCTCATCCGCCAGATCAACCTTGTTGATTACAACAACAGACGGAATGTAGACACGGTTAAGCATGATAACATCGATGAGCTCGTCAAGGTTAATGTGATCCCTGATAAGCACATGGGCATTGTGAATTTTGTACTCACCAAGTACCGCTTTTATGAGATCATCTGGCAGTTCGAGATCAAGCGTTGTGCTGATAGGAATGCCACCCCGATCCTGTCTTTTGATAACAACATCCGGCGGGGTTGTATCAAGCCTTACACCGGCATCATACAATTCCTGCTTGAGGACTTCATAGTGCTGGGTCTGGAAAACATCAAGAACAAAAACAACCAGATCACTGTTTCGCACAACTGCGATTACTTCCTTACCGCGACCCCTACCACTTGCTGCACCCCTCACAAGTCCCGGTACATCAAGGATCTGTATGGTGGCTCCATTGTGCTCCAGCACACCGGGAATAACATCAAGGGTTGTGAATTCGTATGCACCAATTTCGGATTTGGCACCTGTGAGCTTGTTGAGTAATGTGGATTTACCCACTGATGGAAATCCAACTAACGTCACTGTAGCATGCCCGGATTTCTTGACAGAATAGCCCTCACCTCCACCTTTCGCTGAAGCTCGTTTCTGCAACTCCTCCCGAAGCTTGGCAATCTTGGCTTTCAGCTTGCCAATATGGTGGGAAGTAGCCTTATTATATGGAGTATCCCGGATTTCCTTTTCGATAGTTGCTATCTCATCCTCAACGCTCATTGGCACCAATCACCACTTCAATGTTAAAAAGATTTTTCCCGGAAAGGGGAGTCGGGAAATCACCGGGTAAAAACAAGTATATCTTCGGGAGCAATTTCAACAATACAGCGCGAAGATGGCATATCCACAGAGAGTCGGGTCGGGATTTCACAAAGCAATATGAAATCACTGCCATCAAGTTCAACAGCCACAAGTTTACTGCTTCCTTTATCGGTAATTTCAATTGTGTTACCTGCAAAAGTATTGAGACTACCTAAACTGGATTTTTCTCCATAAGGTTTCAAGTGTACATTTTCCGGCCGAACCCCCCAGGATAGGTCGCCTGAATCTGCAATCTTACTGCCTGTAACAACCTGTAAACCTCTGCCCTCAAGAACTGTACCCTCAGGTGCACAACCAGCCACTTTTGCATTGTCAAAAATGTTGCTGACACCCACAAGTTCCGCCACTTCCCTGTCAGCCGGAGAATAAAACACATCCCTCGAACTCCCTGTTTGATGAACTTTCCCATTATGAAGAACAACAACCCTGTCTGCAAGGGAAAAAGCCTCATCCTGGCTATGGGTTATGAATACCACAGGAATCCCGAGCTCCTTCTGGATGATCTTTATTCGCTCCCTCAGGCGCATCCTGACAACCATATCCAGAGCTGAAAATGGTTCATCCAACAGCAGTATTCCGGGTTTGGGTGCAAGGGCACGTGCCAGTGCAACCCTCTGTTTCTGGCCGCCTGACAACTGTGAAGGATACCGGTCTTCAAGCCCCTCTATGTGCAGAAGCTCAAGCATTTCACGCAACCTTTCATCCTTCTCGCTTTTGCCCCAGCCCTTGAGTCCGTAAACAATATTCTGCTTCACATCCATATGCGGAAAAAGGGCATAATTCTGGAACACGTAACCAGGTCTGCGGTATTGAGGCTGCAGGTTTATTCCGGATTTGCTCTCGTAATAGGTCTGCCCGTTTACATCTATGTAGCCGCTGTCAGGAGTTTCAAGTCCGGCAATACAGCGTAAAGTGGTGGTTTTCCCCGAGCCGGAGCGACCAAAAAGTACCACCATTTCATCCCCTGCTTCAAAATCAATGTCCAGCAGGAAACTGTCTTGATCTTTACCCTTCCTGCTTCTGGAATTGTACTCCTTTGAAACATTTACTGCAATACCCATAGATTACACACTCCAGCGATCAATTAGTTTTGCAGTCAAACCCATAGCAATCAATGAAACCAGAACAAGAGTCACCACAAGGATGTTCGCAAGTGTATCATTACCTGACTGGAATGCCGTATAGATGGATAGGGACATCGTATTAGTCTGCCCGGGAAGATTGCCCGCAACCATTAATGTAGCCCCGAATTCACCTACAGCCCTTGCAAAACTCAAAACGAGTCCTGCCAGAATTCCTTTCTTTGCCAGAGGAAGTGTGACAAAAAGCATCGTTTCCAGTTCACTATGACCCAGGGTGTAGGCAGCGTACTCAAGTTCCCGGTCAACACCACTGATTGCAGCTGCTGTTGTCTTAAC
Source organism: Methanohalophilus levihalophilus (assembly GCF_017874375.1). Classification (NCBI taxonomy): domain Archaea; kingdom Methanobacteriati; phylum Methanobacteriota; class Methanomicrobia; order Methanosarcinales; family Methanosarcinaceae; genus Methanohalophilus; species Methanohalophilus levihalophilus. Next base: position 101,278 of record NZ_JAGGLK010000003.1, on the reverse strand, counting down.
CATGAGCGGGAGGGATACGACAAAAGCCGCAATTACCGCAGCCTGCCATGTGAAAAGGATTGCCCAGCCGGTAAGATCAAAAAGAGGTTGACCTATTATTCCGTTTTTCCCCAGCAATACAACCAGCAGGTAACCAGTAACAGTCGGAGGCAGTACAAGAGGAAGGGTTACCAGAGTATCAGCAGCCCATTTTCCCCGAAATTCCCTTCGTGCCAGAAGATATGAGATGACAATTCCAAGTATAGCTACAAAAATAGTAGACAATCCAGCTACTTTTAAAGTAATTAACAGGGGAATCCATGCATCTTCAATCATCAATTACCATCTACTATGAATCCGTGTTCTTCCAGTATGGTTTGCCCTTCCTGAGAAAGAACAAAATCAATGAACTTGCCTGCAGCTTCCTTTTCAGGTGAGGAGGAGACTACGGCAATTGGATAGCTTATCGAAGAATTTACAGGTACTTCTGCAGCCATTTCAATCCGATTCTTGTCTGCCGCCATATAATCACTTGAATACACAAATCCCGCATCCACTTCAGCTTTTTCAACATAAACAATTACTTGCTTCACGTTTTCTGCGTAAACGATTTTCCCGCTAATTTCATCCCAGAGAAAAGCATCTTCAAGTGCTTCTTTTGTGTATTTTCCAACCGGAGCAGTATCCGGATCCCCCATAGCAACTTTCCCAACTTCTTCGCTTGTGAGATCTGCCATGGACACCCCATTGGTTCCACTTCCTGAAGGCACAATCATAACAAGGGAATTGCCTGCAAAATTGGATCTTGTACTGTTAAGGATTAGACCTGATTCCGCGAGAAGGTCCATGTGCTTCTGGGAAGCTGATGCAAAGACATCTATCGGGGCACCACCTTCAATCTGCATCCTCAGTGTGCCCGAACCTGCCAGATTCAGGACAACATCAATATCTGGATGTGCTTCTTCAAATTCTTCTTCAATCTGAAGGAAACTTTCAGTCAAACTGGCAGCTGCAGAAACTGTAAGTTTTGTTTTGCTATCCTCTTCCTGCGGATCATAAACCGTATACATTACAACAGCAAGCAGAAGAAAGGCCAGAATTAGTCCACCTACAGGTTTGTACAAACAAATAACCTCCAATCAAACTCATTAGTGATATGTACCACTGTACATAACGCTAATGATACGGATTCTAGTATAAAAGAGTGCCGAATTGCATGCAAGAAAACAATTCAAAAGCCAGTATCAGAAATCATCAAAAAGAGTTACTTCAACCTTTGAACCTGCCGGAAGAAATGTAACTTCAGGATCGATGGATATGAAACCATCCGCATCTGCAAGAGTTGTAATGGCAGCGGAAGTTTTGTCAGCAGGGTATACACTACCCCCTTCCAACCTCACAGTGTACAAATCGAGCCTGGTATCAGAATAAATATCAGCCATTAATTCACCTTTAACCTTCTTTCGGAAAGGAACAGTGATACCAAGTCCACTGCAAATCAACTCTGCAACCAGTTCATTAAAAATCATAAGCGCAGATGTGGGATTCCCCGGCAAACCCATAACAGGAATATCATCTGCTTCCGCAATAATCACCGGTTTCCCGGGTTTGAAGTTGACTCCGTGAACCAGAATTCGTCCGTATTGTCCGATAACATCATACATGAAATCATCCTGCCCGGCGGAAGTGCTGCCTGTAGTCAGAACGATATCACACTCATCCAGTGCCTGAAGAAAAACATCTTCGGCAACCCTGCGATTGTCCTTCACGATTCCATAGGAGACTGGAGTCGCACCCAGACGCCTTACAGCTGCAGAAAGCGTATAGGTATTGGTGTTGTAGATGCTTCCCTCTGCAAGAGAAGTTCCGGGATCAGTAAGCTCATCACCTGTTGCGATGATGCCCACCCTGAGAATCCTGATCGGAGCCGATGATTTGCCAATAGCAGCGAGTACACCTATTTTTGCAGGAGATAAGCGCTCGCCTGCATTCAAAACACACTTCCCGGAAGAAATGTCAGCACCGGCAAGAAGCACATTTTGCTCTCTGTTAACAGCTTTTTTTACAACGACATTCCCATCCTTCAATTCGGTATCCTCAACCATGACAACGGCATCGGCACCATCAGGCAGGGGTGCTCCGGTGGATATCTCATATGTTTCCCCGGAATTAACAGAAAGACTGTCGCCTCTTCCTGCGGGAATGTAATCTTTCAAAACAAGACTAACAGGATTAGAAGAAGCATCTTTTGTGTCGGAGGCATGGACTGCATAGCCATCTTTGAGGGATTTGGAAAACGGAGGGACATTGATATCTGAAATAATATCTTCTGCCAGCACGAGTCCAGCAATGTCAATAATTGGCAAAGCCTCCACAACAAAGCCGGGAGACAGGCCAAGCATTATTTGCCTGGCCCTGCCAAACGGTGTCAAGTCCCTTAGTATCTTTCTCATCCTGGCCCTCATCCTGCACCTGCAAATGCGCAAGAATATCAGTAGATCGGGGTACCGGTTGTGGTGGTAATTTCTTCAAATGCTTTTATCATTTCTTTGGTTACCGGACCAACCTGTCCGTCACCAATTATCCTGCCATCTACATTTGTGATTGGAGCGGATTCGGCAGCAGTGCCGGTGACAAAGATCTCGTCAGCGGTATAGAGATCAAACATACCAATGTTCTGCTCGAATACTTCGTAATTCCTCTCGTGGAGAAGCTCAATAGCTGTGGCACGGGTGATACCCTTGAGATTGGAAATTGTAGGAGGCGTGTATACCTTGCCATTCTTGATAACAAAGATGTTGTCACCTGAACCTTCAGCAATGTGTCCACTGTTGTCAAGGAAGATTGCCTCGTCTCCACCTTTGTCATTTGCCTCGATTTTTGCGAGGATGTTGTTGAGGTAATTCAATGACTTGATGTTTGGAGAAAGGGCATCTGGAGCATTGCGACGAACCGCAACAGTAACTGCTTTCAAACCTTTCTCATAGAGGTCACCATACATTGCACCCCATTCCTGGCCAATGATGAAAACATTGCGTGTTGGGCATTTGCGTGGATCAAGACCAAGATCGCCTACTCCACGTGAAACGATAAGCCTGATGTATGCATCCTTCAGGTTATTTTTCCTGAGAGTTTCAAGGACTGCCTCTGTCATTTCTTCCTTTGACATAGGAATATCCATTGCAATTGCTTTTGCAGAATCATATAACCTGTCAAGATGCTCTTCCAGCTTGAACACCCTTCCGTTATACGCCCTTATCCCTTCAAAAACTCCGTCTCCATACAGGAAACCATGATCAAATATTGAGGTGGTTGCCTCGGATTTTGGCACAAATTTACCGTTGCTGTAGATAAGTGGCTCTGTCATATCAAATCCTCGTTTTAATTAAATTAATAAGTTGATGCAAAAAAGATGTGATTATAATATAAATGGGTTATTAGTTATTCAACAAAAGGCTTTTATGCATAAAATGCAATGTCCTACTTCACCCCCGTTTTAAATAAAAGCATCGCGGGCCCGTGGCTTAGCCAGGATATAGCACCGGGCTTCTAACCCGGGGGTCGTGGGTTCAACTCCCACCGGGTCCGCATAAATATTTTTGAGATAAAAATCGCACTTATTTCGAAGAAGGGAAATCAATCGCTTTCAAGTGCATCTTTCCTGATTCCTGTAATATCACGAGCAACCCCAAGAACCGAGATAATCTTCCCATTTTCAGAATACTCGGGTATAAACTTCCAGTCCAAAAATAGTGACCCACCCACACATTTCCAGTCAAACTGGCCATGGAATATCTCACCTGTTTTAAACACACCTTTTATAGCTTCATTCCAGGGAGCTCTTTGCTCAATTTCAATGCCAACCTCATCGCACGTTTTACCTATAACTTCACTTTCTTTGAAACCCATTGTATTTAGCAAGGCAGGATTCGCAAAAATATACCTGCATTCGCTGTCATAGAGAGCAACAAAATCAGAAGTACGTTCCACAAAGGAGCAAATCTTAATCTCGCTTTCAATCAGTTCTTTTTGTGCATTTTTAAGAGCAGTTACATCCTTGCATGTAATAAGAGCAGCACGTTTTCCATCCAGAATAACAGGAGCAGAGACGGCTTCCAAAAATATTGGGGAACCATCCTTTTTGCGGAACCGTACGTTAATGTGTTTATTCTTTTTACCCATTGCGATGTTCTTCATTCTTTCCTTAATTAAATCTACGTCCTCAGGGAAAACCAGCTCAAAAGGAGACATTTTCTCAAATTCTTCCGGAGAATAGCCCACCATTCTGCAGAATTCAGGGTTTGTAAAAATAAACTTTGTATCACTAATGGCATAAATGCCCGCAGGAACCTCATCAAGAAGGACACGATGAAACTCTTCACTTTCTTTGAGAGCTGATTCTGCCTTGACGCGGGCGGTTACATCTTTGCCTTCAACAAGAATAGTGGGTTTTCCGTCCATAAAAACCGGAACAGATACATACTCAACATAAATTTTTGAGCCATCCTTCTTTTTAACCTGTATTGAAAGTGGATCGTTTTTCTTCCCACTGAAAGCATTTTCCATACGTTCTACTATCAGATCGTGATATTCAGGCTCGAATAGATCCAGGGGATTTATGCCCACAATTTCGTCCCGGGAAGAAATGCCAAAAGCCTTGAATGCTTCCGGATTTGCAAAGAGAATCTTGTCATCACGAATAGTTAGAATTCCCACAGGAGATTCATCCACAAGAGTCTGGTACAATTCTTTGCTTTCACGTAGTTCTTTTTCCAGCTTTTTCCTTTCGATAAGTTCCCGGGCAAGTTTTAGGTTGCTATAACTGAGATTTGAGAACAATTTTGCGAGATGAATGTAAAAATGCATTGTGGAAGCGACTTGTTTCCTGCTCCGGCGCGGAACCCTTGAAAGGGCTTCAAAGAAATTGCTTTTGTTGAAACCATATTGTTCTGCCTGTCTTGAAAACAGACTATAGTCCGGAACTTCATCGTCATAGAAAAACTGTCCCAGAAAAATATTACCCACATGTTTACCACCAATGAAAATAGGTGTGGCAATATCCCACATATCATTCATGCATTTATAGCCCCGGATTTCACCTTCTTTCAAATCCCGGGTCAGGATCAAATCACTTTTAATGCATTTTTCATGGGTTTCCGGATGAACCCTGTAAAAATGGGTGCAGACATCCTGCCAGCCTGCGCCAACCAGAACTTTCCCTTTCAGATCGATAATTCCAATACCAATGTGAGTGAGGGAGTAAAAATCATCCATTAGTGTCTGAAGTTCATCAACATCAATAATTTGCTCAAGCTCAAGTTCTCCAAGATCATAATCAGGAGACAAAATACTGGAAAGTTTTAACCGAAGATGTTCTTCCTTCTCCTGGATTTCATTTTCCAATTCCCTGATCTCCGATATATCATGCAAAGTCACAAAAACCTGATAGGGATCTGTTTCACCTTCCTTAAACTGAGGTATTGCGTTTATGACTACCCAGGAGTAATCCGCTTTTTTTGGATTGTAGATGCCTATTATGCGATCTTTTACAATCTGGCCTGTTGTCAATGCTATCTCAGAAGGATAATCTTCAGTACGAAGTTCACGCCCCTTTTCATCAATAACATCCCACAGTGGATCTCTTACAGTTCTCCTGAGAAACTCATCATAGGTTAATCCAAAGATTTCGAGAGCTGCTGGATTTACGTCAACCAGAGCACCATCCTTGCGATGCCAGAAAACACCCTCAGCCATTGTCTCAAAAAGTTGCTGATATCGTTCAACAACATCTTCCAGAAAAGCAGTCTCATTTTCGTCCCCCATATGTACTCCCCCGATGCAGTCCCTATAGTAAATTACTGTTGCACTCCTATAAATAGATCTTTGTAAAAATTTTTGAGATACAGGGACTCCAGAAGAGAATAATAGCCCATATGCTGCATGGGGTGTCATTCGCTAAATGATAATAACAGTCGAGGGAAGGACACTTAAGCCACAGCTCCAAATATAATGCACTCCTTTCAAGGAGTTGGCATTGCAGCAAAACTTCGATGGTGAAGCAGATGGAAGATCTAAAAAAATTCTTCGAACGTGACAAATTCGCGGCCTTGTGCGGAATAGAGCTACTGGAAGTATCGGAAGGATATGCAAAGGCAAGCATGAAAATAACGGAAAATCACTATAATGGAGTGAGAACCGTGCAGGGTGGAGCCATATTTACACTTGCAGACCTCACTTTTGCGGCGGCCTCAAATTCTCATGGAACTGTTGCAGTTGCCATTAATGTAAATATATCATTTACAAAGGCAGCTCTGGAAGGTACCCTTTATGCCGAAGCAAAGGAGACAACCAGAAATCCAAAGATTTCAACTTACACTATTACTGTAACGGATGATTCCGGCGATATTATCTCCATTTTCGAAGGGATGGCGTACCGCAAGAAACAAAAACTAGAAGAGTTTGCAGACTGAGCCTATCATAGTGAATGCAGGAATTCAACCAATTCCGAATGAGTGTCAAATAAAACATCTGCACATGATAACAGGGATGCTTCAATATAAGTAGGAACTGCAACACAGTACATTCCGGCTCGTTTTGCAGCTTCAACTCCCATTATTGCGTTTTCAATGACAATACAGGATTCGTTTTCGACATTCAGCATTTCCGCAGCTTTGAGGAAAGGATCCGGATTTGGCTTTGCATATTCGACATCATCACCTGTTATAACTACGTCAAAAACAGAAGGGAAAAGTGAATTTATGGCGGAGTGAACAATGCTCCCATCTGCGCCGGAAACCACTGCAAGCAGAAACTTTTCCTTGAGTAAAGGGAGAATGGAAGCAAGATTTTCAAATGGGGTGAAAGAAGCCCTTTTTTCAAACTCAAGCCGGTATTCTGCCAGTATTCCATCCAGATCGAGTGTGGAAGGATCTGTCCCATCCTTTTCAATGAGCTTATTAACGATATCAATTGTCTTTGCCCCTTCCATCTCATATATGATCCTGGCATCCACTGATACACCAACTTCTGCAAGCAGTTCTGAAATGATGGAAACATGGGATGGCATGGAATCTATAAGAACACCATCCATATCAAAGATTAATGCTTTGAACATACAGGATCATAAACTAAATTTTCAATTGCCCACGGAATGCTTATAAAGGGCCAATTCTACATTGTTTCTAAGATTCGAGGCACTAAGGGATTTTGGCAGGAAACACTCGGGAAGCGTATATTTTGCCCTTTCAATTGTGTTTCTATCCATATGGGAGAATAAGTATATTACCGGCAGGTTGAATTTCTCACGAAGAATCGAAGCAGCTTCAATGCCATCCATACTTCCCTTAAGATCCATATCCATTAAAACAAGATCCGGATAAAGGAGATCTGCTTTCAAAATCGCATCATCTCCACTTGAAGCTATACATGGAACGTTATAGCCAAGATTTTCAAGCATATCTTTAATAGTTGTCCCTAATTGTTCTTCATCCTCAACAACCATTATTCTGGCATTCCCCATTGCTAATACTCCTTTCATTAGCTATTGTTCAAAAACAAACACGTTTTCCAATTAGCCTACTGAGTAGAAATCATCCAGTAGTCTTTGCCACCTATATCGTCATTGAATATAAATTTATTGTGTTGTCCAATTACATAGTGTTCCACAACAAGTAGCAGAGGGCAAAAAAGTTACATGCATGGGAATCAAGAACCCGCGCAAATCCTAAGGATACCGTTAATATATGATCAAGGCATGTCTGCCAACATGGAAAACACCGGAAAGCCTCTTTTATTAATGATACTCGACGGGTGGGGATATTCACCTGAGAAAGAAGGAAATGCAATAGCATCTGCCAATACGCCAAATCTTGACAGGCTTATAGCAGAATACCCAAACTCACTTCTTAAGGCGGCAGGGGAAGCAGTGGGCCTGCCTGAGGGGCAGATGGGAAACTCGGAAGTTGGCCACCTAAATATCGGTGCCGGAAGAATTGTTTACCAGGATTTTACCCGCATTAACCTCGCCATTCGCAATGAAGACTTTTTCAGTAACAAAGAGCTTCTAAAGGCAATCCGGAATGTTAAAGATAACAAGTCAAGCCTTCACCTTATGGGGCTGTTTTCCTACGGAGGTGTTCATAGCCATATGAACCATCTGCGTGCGCTTATTGAAATGGCAAATAGGGAAGGACTGGAAGAAGTTTTTGTCCACACATTCCTCGATGGGAGGGATGTTCCTCCAAGGGCTGCCCTTGAGGATATGAAAGAACACGAAGAGTATTATGCAAACAGTATTGCAAAAATCGCTTCTGTTGCTGGAAGGTATTATGCAATGGACAGGGACAGGCGATGGGATAGGACACAGCTTGCATATGATGCCCTCACAAAAGGAGAAGGATTAACGGCCAACAGCAGCGTGGAAGCCGTACAAAATGCCTATGACAGGGGAGAAAATGATGAGTTTGTCAAGCCAACCGTTGTAGTTGATGATAATGGAGAACCTGTGGCTACAATCAAAGACGGTGATTCGGTAATCTTTTTCAATTTCCGACCCGATAGGGCCCGCCAGCTTACCTATGCTTTTGTGGAAGACGACTTCGAAGGTTTTGAAAGAGACTTCAGACCTGATGTTCACTACGTGTGCATGACACAATATGATGAAAAGCTTGATGTTCCACTAGCCTATCCTCCGGAAAACATCAAGAATACGCTGGGAGAAGTTTTGAGCAGGGAAGGAAAGAAGCAGCTGAGAATTGCTGAAACCGAAAAGTATGCCCATGTTACATTCTTTTTTAACGGTGGTGTGGAACACAAATTCGAAGGAGAGGAACGATGTCTTGTACCTTCGCCAAAAGTTGCCACCTATGATCTTAAACCGGAAATGAGTGCATATGAAGTAACAGAAGAGCTTGTCCAGCACATCCGTTCAGAAAAATATGATGTGATTATCCTCAACTACGCAAATATGGATATGGTAGGTCATACCGGCTTCTTCGATGCTGCCGTGAAGGCAGTGGAAGACGTTGACGATTGTATTGGAAAAGTGATAGAAACATTGCAATCAGTGGGCGGGGAAGCACTGATAATTGCCGACCATGGAAATGCGGAAAAAATGGAAGATCCAAATACCAATCAACCGCATACTGCCCATTCGAACAACCCTGTGAGATGCCTCTGTATTTCAAAAAGGATTTCCAAAATTCATGACGGAATTCTTGCGGACGTTTCACCTACAATCCTTGAAATGATTGGATTGAAAAAGCCCCCGGAGATGACAGGCAATTCCCTGATTGAGATTCAGAACCACTGATCAAGGGTCTTCTGGCCACTTTTTTTAGCGGCTGCCTCAAGCCTTTCAATTGCTTTCAAGACCCTTTCTTCTGAAAAATTGTGTTCACCGCAAAGGAACGAAACAATTTTTTCCTTATCCGGAGGATTCCAGATGAGCTGGTACTCGTCAGTTACAGGAGGAGAGAGGAAAAATGCTTTCTTTTCATCAAGATCTTCAATAAACTGATCCTTTGCCTTCAGAATATCCTCGATGTTACCGTGTTCATGTACCAGTTTAATTGCAGTCTTAGGACCGACTTTGTCAAGACCCGGATTATAATCTGTGCCAACACACATTGCAACATCAATGAGCTGCTTGCGATCAACTTCAAGTTTCTCCAGGGTTTCTTCCAGATTAACAATTTCAGGCCTGACCTCAACGTAAATATTCTTCCGTGGAAGTTTCCGTTTACCCGTAATAGTCAGATTTCGTACAACCCTTGAGGCACCAAATAAAAGAGAATCATAATCCTGTGAAGCACTATAATCCGCGTCCCCTTTGATGACCATGTAAGCAGCCTGGGCTTCACCTTCTGATGGTGCATTTACAATGGGGATCCCCATATATTCCAGCAAACGTTTGGAGTCATCCACCATCCCCGGTTCAAGTGAGGAAGATGCCTGAGCATACTTATAAGCTTCCTCCATGAGCCCTGCAGCTTTCGCTTCATCCCGCTTAACCGCAGCCTCCTCACGGATTTTTCTGCGCTCATCCAGTGTTCCCGATTTGAATGATGGAGGCTTACCATCAAAAACCATAATTGGACGAATTCCCGCCTCCAGAAGATTTGTAAACCTGTAGAGAAGACCGGAAAGATGGGATGTAACCCTGCCTTTTGAGTCCTTAAGAGGAGTACCATCGCGCTGGCGTATGATACTCAGAAACTGATAAAGCGTATTGTATGCATCAACTGCAACAATCTTGTTAGAAAGATCTGACAATTCCACCGGGGTTTTTTCCAGTAATTCCCCGATATCCGTGCCCATAAAAAAACCTGCAAAAATTATTCGTTAGCAATTGCAATAGATTCTGAAACATCCGGGCGAATGTCAATTACTGAATCGTCGTTGGCATTGATTTTTCCTATTTTGAGGATATTCCCAACCCTTCCAATCACTTTTGCTCTTGAAATTTCAACCTGGTGAACATCATCAGTATTCCTGCTTTTATGAACAACAAGAACATCCTTGCCTTTAAGAGATGTTTTCCCTAATTTGGAAACAAGGCTCTTGACAACTTGTTCGAATTCTGAATAAATCAGGATTTCCGAGTTTTTACCTGATTTTTTGATAATACCTATTGGTTCAAGATCGATGCGCATAGGACGCACTCCAAAAAGATAATCGCTTAGTATAACACATTCATACTGGTGAACCTATTAATATGTGTTTCGGCAGATGTCGATAAATACTGTGATTAATCGTTAATAATTCGACAAAAAAAGATAAGACAATCACCGGTAGTTCCGGCGATTGAAGCTTTCCAGAGCGTCTTCGACGACGCCGGTAACTTCATTCATCCTGTGGTCAATATTTTCCTCTACACTTTGCAGGCTGATGCGCATGGAACGATCCCTTGAATCAATCGATTCCTCAATACGACGAAGTCTCATGTCCACAGAAAGAATCATGGCTGCCAACGCCCCTACCATCACAATGGCAGAAAGAACTATCAGGGAGTTTGCAGGGCTATACTTGAATCTTCCAAGCCATTCATAGGTGAGTACAAAAGCCGAAACCACCATAACAACAGAAAAAACTATATCCCTCGTCTCCATTTTAGGACCTCATCCGCTTGCAATATGTTTCAATGTAAGCGATGTTACTATTTAAGGCTTACATAATATTAAATAGTGTGCCGGGAATATGAGCATTAAATATTTACTTATTTTCCAAAAAAAAAGGTGAAGGATACTTGGCAGAAACAGAGAAAGGCGCTAATGCTTTTTTACCGATAATTGCAATGGGAATAATTATTCTCGTCGTGCAGTTTATGGCCCTCGTTCTTGCAAAACCGATGGATTCACTGGGAATGCAGGCAGTCGAAGACCCACAATCCGCTGCAAATTCGATTTATTACATCGGGTTTATTCTGCTGTTTACACTTTTTATCCTGATAGCAATCAAGAAAAACATAAAGTGGATAATCCAGCTGGTTATCCTTGGAGCAGTTGCATCCACCCTTTATTATGGATTTTTCCCTCTGCTTTACCTTTGGGGAATTAGCGAAACCACCGCGATGATACCCTCAGTAGTGCTTGCAATCGGCCTTACTGTATTGCTCTACAAGTATCCGGAATGGTATGTAATAGACATTATCGGAATAGTAATAGGCGCAGCAGCAAGTTCCATTTTCGGGATCTCATTTGGTATTATACCGGCCCTTATTTTGCTCGGACTGCTGACAATATATGACGCAATTTCAGTTTACAAAACCAAACACATGATTGATCTTGCAGAAGGCGTCATGGATTTGAAACTTCCAATCCTGTTTGTAATCCCAAGAAAAAAAGGTTACTCATTCATTGAGGATACCCCTACCGCAGGAGGGGAGCGGGAAGCATATTTCATGGGATTGGGAGATGCGATTATGCCAACGATTCTTGTAGTTTCAGCAAACATATTCACCGAATACAACGGACTCATTTCACCATCTGCCGCCGGAGCAATGGTTGGAACATTGATTGGATTCATTGCGTTGATGGTGCTTGTTATGAGAGGAAAGCCACAGGCAGGATTGCCTTTCCTTAACACCGGTGCAATTTTAGGATATTTCATAGGTGCTTTGGCTACAGGAATGCCTCTTTTAGGATAAATGATAAAAAGATTCGGACACCATCAGTCCACATCTTTTCTGGCACTGATAGTACAAATATCACAATCTTCATCTGATCCAGAGTTATCTCCACGGATTTCCGAATCAAGAGCACGGGTTCCCTCTGCCAGCACTGAAGCATTTGAAAGGGCACCGCCAATTAAAATAGAATCAAATATCTGCTCCTTACTCAAACCAAGCCTACGAGCCACACGGATATGCATTTTCAGGCAGTGATCACACCTGAGAGCAGAAGCAACACCAATACAGATTAGTTCCATAGTTTCGGGCTCCAGGCGCTCAAATTCCCTCATGATAGAATTATCATACATCACTTTCGGAACCAGCAATTCAGGCATGTCTTTCATGAAATCGAGAATGTAGGGAATCTCACCGTAGCGTTCTTCAACCGTTGAAAGCACTTCGGACACTGCTTCATCCTCGTCCTTTTCAAGTATCTTTTTGATGTTTTCCAGATCCATGTGTACATTCCCTGTATATTGAAATTATAGAACAAAACCAGTCTCAGATTTACGTTTTATCTTTACAAGAATATAATCTTTCATCCTGGAAGGTGTTATGTTAGCCACATCTGAAAGAACAGTGGATTCATCCAGTTCAAGATTTTCAACTGCCTCGTGATACCTGTCAAAAGGAAGCTTGACTCTTATCCCATCAAGCTGCAAAGTCAAAGGAGCCGGTGTCAGAACATCATGGATATCCGGAATCTGCTCCTGTACCTCTTTCATAACCCTTGCAGGAAGCACTGCAACAGGATCCCTTGAAAGATCTTCACGCATTTGATCAACGATCTCCCCGACGACCTTATTCATTTGTCCGAGACTGTCGATTTCCTGCCCCCTGCGCATACGATGGGCAATCCTTCCAATATTCCCAACATATGCATCCGCACCGGGGACATCTTCTGTTTTGAGATCAGGCCCTCCGGTCACAACAATGGGAATAGTTATGCCTTCAAACAGCTTGGGTTTCTTGTTGATTATGCAGTCACTGAAAGTACCAAAAGTGAAAACAGCTACATCATGCTCGTTAATAAGCCTGCGTTCAAAATCAGCTGAAAGTGCAACCCTTCTACCCATTCCTCTGGCCAGACCAATCATATTTGTATTGGCTCCATCCCGACGGAAGTGCTCCGCAACGTCACAGGCAGAGTGGGGTAAATGGTGATAAGCGAGTGTCGGAGAAACAACTGCGATTTCAACTCCAGTCAGAGGAGCCTTGGTAAGCTTTCCAAGAAGTTTGGATGCAAGTTTCTCCATTAAGGGAACATCTTTTTTCGGGATCAGCATATTGAGAGTGACTTCAGTAGCTGCAGGAGTCCTCTGTACAAGGTACCCCCCAAGATCCTCCAGAAGTTCGACAAGCAGGCTATGTTTATGCACACCGCCTTCGTAAATATAAGGTTCAAGAACTGCTACCATCAACATCATCCCTTTTTAGTTCTTCAAGAAGCAGATTGGCTTCCTCTATCCATTCCGGTTTCATCTGATCTTCTGTCGCAACAAAAATGAAATCCGTTTCATTCAGCGAATGATACCTTACCCTGAATCCTTCCGGAGAAGCGCGTATTGCCATGTCTGCAAGATTCGCCTTCAACGTCTTGTGAGGGTCATCAACAACCATTTCCTTGATTGTATCTATTTCGACAGAATCTCCGGTGTTTACTATAAGAGTCCGTCTTTCAGGCTGATCAACACTATTTCGGCCATATTTGTCCCACAACAATCCAAGAAGCGTTGGAAGGGGTTTTTCCTCATTTAACTCGATTAAAACAGTGCCTTCTGCTTTTCCAGCAGAAACCTCGGCAATATCAGACACCCTGACAAGTGGTAAAACTGTCCTGAGAGTTGCCACCATAAAAAAAAGAGTCTCTTCAGGCCTTATAACCACACGGATACGAGAGATTCTTCCCACCATTCCAAGATCCGTCAGTACGTCCTCTACGATCTTTCGGTAGGGGCCTATTTCCGCTTCAACGGTTGTTTCAACCACAAACTTCTCGATTGTTGCCACAGGAATCACTCCTGTTCTATGTAACCGGATACAAGGAGCGCAGCACCTACTGCCCCAATCAACTGTGAATGCGGAGGTACCAGCACTTCTACTTTCAGGAGAGCTTCAAGCGCCTTTGGTACACCCGCAATCAGGGATGAACCGCCTACAAGGATAAGGGGTTCCTTGACTTCGACTTCCTGCAATTGCTGCTCGAATATCTGCTCGACGACGCTATGACAGGCTGCGGCTGCCACATCCTCTGGAGCAGCACCTTTTGCAAGGGAGTTTACGAGGGACTGGATACCAAACACAATACAGTAACTGTTCATATCCACATTCTTGTCGATTCCCTTTACTGCCAGATCCCCGAGTTCGGTTATTTCCACGCCGAGCCTTTTTGCAGTCATTTCAAGGAAACGGCCGGATGCACCCGCACAAATACCACCCATGGTAAACATGCCCGGAATACCATCCTGTACGGAGATTGCTTTGTTATCCATTCCCCCAATATCAATTACTGTTGCACTTCCCCTCTGGGAATCGGCAAGATAAACTGCTCCCTTGGAGTTTACAGTGATTTCTTCCTGCGCAAGCTGTGCATCAAAATGGTCACCGATCAGGAAACGACCGTAACCTGTTGTTCCGATTGCCTGGATGTCTTCCTTTTTAAGTCCAGCCTGATCGAGAGCCTGCTGGAAAGCTTTCTCAGCACTTTCTATAACCTTAATCGTAGGAACCCAGCCCTCACCAATTATTTCATTATCACGCATAATGACAGCTTTGGTGGTTGTCGAACCTGAATCCAACCCTGCTGTGATGCCGGTCTGCTTTTCACGGGCAAGCAGATGCTTGCGACGTGCAATTGTAGTAAGGGCTTCCATCCTTGTCAGGAGGGTCGCGGCAGCAGTGCGTTCAGTAAATGAATAACTTATAACAGGAAGTCCGGAATTCTCAAAAATGTACCTGCGCACTTCATTGCGCACAATCGCGGCTTCAGCACACCTGAAACAGGTTGCTACAAAGACACCATCCACGTTTGCAATACCTTCTACAACCGCTTTAGCCCTTGCCATCATGAGTTTTAAGTCGGGACTTGCAACCTCAAGACCAAAATCCTTCCCGATTGTATCAAGGGCGGTAATTTCCATTTCCGGATAAACGAGTTTTGCATTAAGTGATTCCGCTGCAGATTCCAGCTCTTTCTGGACACCTGCAAATTCTGATCCACAGGACACCAGGGCAATCTTTACCTTCCCTTCTTCTTTCATGCTTCAGCCTCCTTTTTTGGAAGGGATTTCAGGAATTCTGCTATCTTGTAAACAAAATCATGACCTTCATCTTCAGTCCGTGGATAGGTCAGCTCAAGAATCGGAACATCCCGCTTTCTAATAAGGAATTTAGTGAGCTCATTGGTTCTGGCACAACCCATACAACCAAATGCAGCCACACTCTCCGATACAATGATTGCAGCTTCAGCATTATCAATCATTGGACCTACCAACGCCATCCTACCCCTTACACCCGCAGGAACTTCAACTGCTGCATATTTGAGACCATGCTTGGGATCCTCGGGAGTTATGTTCATAGGGGGAGAGTCAACTCCAACCGTTGAAATCTTCTCATGTATTTTCTCCATCATCGCAAGTGGAGTATGTCCAAACCTTTCCACGAGATCAGAAAGGATCAGGCTGTTTGTAGGATAAATGAAAACTTTTGCCAAAATAACACCTCATAGTTCCGATTCGGATATCTCCTTTAGCTTTGAAACGGAGAGTTTCCCGATTGATTTCGGTTTTTCTATTTCTTTGCCCTTCTCATAATCGTCAAGTGCCTGCCCTATGGTAGGCAGCATCTGCACTTCCTGACGCAAATAATGGAATCCCGGTCGCGGACCGCCGCCCCTGCTTGCACGACACCGCCTTTCATCACCGGGTTTGAAACCTCTTTCCTTTACGAATATGTGATTACGATCGAGGGAACGTACTTCTTCGACTACCCTCTCCACAGCTTCCCGGGGACCGGTAACCATAGTACCAAAACAGGTTTCTTTAATGGTAATATCAGTTTCAGAAGCATAGATTTGCATTGCAGCGTCTGAAGGAAGAACACTTTCTGAATCGATAACAACAATCTTGGTCAGGTTGTCCTCAGCATTTTCCGCCATTATTACACCCTCCTTTCCAGAATGTACATGGTCTCCCCTTCTTTTAAGCTTTCAAGCTTTTCTGGTTCGAGAATTTTCCCTATAATATTAGTGCTTGTGAATTTTTCACCTGTAGGACCGAAGAGATCATCATCAACCATCCTAACGCCAATCAAACCCGCTCTTTTAGCCGCCTGGTTTGTTACCCCAATTTCCATGGCATTGGCCTTTTTATCAGGGGTGTTTTCCGGAAGAATTTCCTTGTATTTCTCAGCTTCCTTACCAGCCTTAAACAGGAAAGTGTTTTCGTATTTCATCATCACACTCAAAGAGCCGACAGGTTTGAAAGTCATGGAAGTCGCATGCCTGAAGAAATCAAGTGTCTTCGGAGCAAGATCATCGTACAACTCCACTTCCACAACACCATTCTTTGGAACTCCTGTTGCTTTGACAGAAGCCTTTGCAAGAATCTCAATTGTTGTCTGTGGCTCAAGGGAGACAATGATTGCGTCATCTTCCTGATATCCTTCAGGGAGCAGTTCAACCCCTCTTGTTTCAAGCTTCTGTTTTGCTTCTTCAAAGCCCAGACCAAGTATATCCAGAGGCTCAGGAGATGTTCTGACGAAAAGATGATGACCTTCTTGTGCCATTTTCACAAGTTCTATTCCACTTGCTACATTTCCTATGACCGAATGCATGATACTGGCTGCACGGGAATCGCGGGATATGAAAAACTTACCTGTACCGTAGCCTACAGTACGTACCCACACTGTGCCTGCATCCCTTGGTTCGAAGTTTTCATAGGTACATGCTTCACCAAGTAGCCGGCTGTCTGCAATAAAGGAACTTGAAGCATAATCAATATTGAATGTCCCATCTTCTATCAATGTAAAGAAATGGTCAACTCCCTCCGGAGCTTCAGGGTTCATTTCAATCCTGACGTAAGTGTATAGCTGATCACCGTCTTCAAGTTCAACACTCATATCGGCAGTCAGGAGATGATCGCCTTCCTCTGCCCATTCAACAACAGGTTCAATGGAAACAATGCTGTCTCCCGCAGATAATTCAGAAAGAAGCTGCTTTCCAGCTACGATTCTTCCAAAAGCTCCTTCTTCCGGAGTTCCGTAAGTTGAGCTATGAGGATTTAAAGAAAAAATCAGGTGATAATTGGAAGGATCAAATCCTCCTGCACCAAAAAATACCTCATCCCGGTTGGCATGGATTTCTTCCCTCGTGGGAACCAGATCCTCACTAAAAGGTCCAAAAGAGATGGCATTTTTAGTATCCCATCTAAAAGGTATTCCTTCATAATTCCTGTAATTGGAATGCCATTGTTTTGCTGAAGGAGATTCAGAATTTATTAATTCTATCCTGAGTTCACCTTTAGTGGTTTCCAGAAGGTATTCCCTGACTTCTGAAGCCTGCACGCTTTCCGTGCGTTTCATAATACCAACAGAAGCACCGGGGGAATGCGGAGCACCTGACGATTCGATGGCATCCAGCACCGTGGATCCTGCCAAAACTGTGCAGTTCTCGCCGTTAACTATGATGTGGATTTCATCGCTCGTGTTAACTCCTCCAAGGAATGATAAAGGAAAACTGGCTGATAAAGTTACTCCTTAGCAGCCTCGATGAGTTCCTCTTCACTTAGCTGGGAAAGGACAGCTGCAGGCTCACCCACATCCACTATTTTTGAGTCACGCATTAACGCTACCCTGTCACATATGTCTTTAAGGAAATCCATGTCATGTGATACAATCACAAAAGTGTCACCCATTTCATCCCGTGCCTTAAGGATAGATTTTGTAACTTCAACACGGGTTATTGGGTCCATTGTACCCGTAGGCTCATCCATGACAATAATAGTTGGTTCTTTCATCAGGATCTGTGCAAGTGCCACCCTATGGCGTTCACCTTCACTTATTTCATCAGCCATTTTTGGCAAAATCGAGCGTGCCTTGTTTTCGGAGAAACCTGTTGTAACAAGGGTCTGGATGGCTTTACGCACTGCAAGCTCATAGGGCAGATCAATACCAATAGACTCAGTCAGATTATCAATAATGGTTCGGTGAGTGTAAAGTCCATATTCCTGATGCAGGATGCCCATGTACCGGACTGCGCGCCCCCTGTTGTCCGCACCCGGCACAGTCATATCGACCCACTCATCACCTACTCTCACACTGACGGAGCCACTTGTCGGCTGGACATTACCCATAAGAATTTCGGATGTAGTGGTTTTACCTGCACCACTGGTACCTGCAAGACCGAAAATTTCCCCTTCCCTCACATCAAAGCTAACACCGCCAACCGCATAGACAACACCCCTTGAAACAGAGATGTATTTCTTGACAAGATCATCTACTCTTATGATTGGTTCACCGAGAACTGTTTCACCCTTGCTGTCAAGAGAAGTAACGCTTTTCATGAAGTCTCCTGCAACCTTACAGGAATCTCCCTGACAAACAATTTCACCGTCTTCAAGAATAATGGCCTTGTCAGCCAGATCTTCGATAACCTCTGACCAGTGGGAGGTTATAACCATGGTCATATTGTGAGATTTGACAGTATTTTCTATTACGTCGTGAACGACTTCTGCGGTACGTGGATCAAGGGTTCCTGTGGGCTCATCTGCCAGAAGCAACATTGGATCCCTTACAAGTTGGCGGGCCAATACAACTCTCTGTTTTTCTCCACCGCTCAGGTCACGAGCGACGTGCATCATACGATGAGTCATACGCACTTCTTCCAGCAGCTCAACAGCTTTTTCCATCGCATCAGGACCGGCATATCCGATTTCCGTGAGGGAATTCATGACATTAGCAATTACCCTTTCATCACCATAGAGTGCAAATGTACGCTGGAGCATGATTGCGATTCTTTTCACAACGGATTTCCTTTCGTGATCATGTAATGCCAGTTGCACAAAATCAGCTTCAAAAGGCTGGAGAGTGCCGCTGTCACAGGACGGGCATTCCGTGCCCACCATGCTTGGAGGCTCCATATAACCACATTTGTCACAACGTGCAAGGTGATACAGAATAGATCCGGAAATATCTTCGTAGTCTTCAGTACCCCTTAATGCATGCATAAGAACGGTTTTTCCTGAACCGCTTTTTCCCAGTATACCTACTATCTCGCCTTCATTTATGTCGAGATTAATATTTTTCAGGACTTGTACCCCTTCATAGGATATTGTAAGATCTTTGACCTCAATGAACAGTGGCATCAAAGTTTCCTCCGGCACGGAATGTGAATCGCACCATTTTTGTTAGATGTTAATTTACCTACCAAATTGTTCGGCATGCATAAAACGTTTATCAATCTTCTGTGATAAACATTATCAAGATTTTGCCGTTGAAAGGCACATCTGCATTAAATGAAACCATACATAAACATAACGCATCGGGGCATCACTGTTAACATTTTAAAATAGGCTCTCGGTAACGATTAAGCCATCAGGGGCAATACAATGTCAATGACTTCAGCAATGTCATCTATAACCCTGTCAGCGGCTTCCAGCAGAACATCTGGCCTCCTGTCACCCTGCTGTCGCGTGGCGACTCCAACATCTGCCGCACGTAAAGCCAGGATGTCATTCAACCCATCCCCTACCATTACGACGTTGGCATATTGTTTTTGAAGATCCTTTACTATACGCTCCTTATCTTCAGGAGTTGCAATGTCAAAGACACCTTCAAGAGGGATTTCTAAACATTTTGCAAGTCTCCTCAGATTGCGCATGCTGTCGCCGGAAGCTATGTAGGCGTCAACCCCGTTTTCCTTGAGCCATGACAGCACTTCACGGCTCTTGGGGTAAAGCCTCCCCCCGGTGCTTAATACATGACTTATACCACCCAGATCCTTATCCACGATCAGTCCTGCAGCCAGGTAAAAGATGTTCGGGCAGCGTTTGCGAATCCTGCAAATCACTTCCCTGAGATCACTAAGGGGAACATTACTGTTTTCCACGAGGTCACGTGTCTGCTCAATAGTGAGGTTCCCGTTGCCACATACGATATCAATTTCAATTTCATTGCCGGATATGAAATCAGCGATTGTGGCATCCCCGCTTCCATTGAAAATCTCCTCGGAATCCGTATGCATTACAACAAGAGCACGGCCGGGATACCCTGCAACCAGCATGGTGGTTTCGATATCCTCGAGTAGTTCGCCGTCAGCTGTTGACTTTGCAATCCGGTACATGTTCAGAAGAGTCCCGGCACTGTCAAACACAACAGCCACTTTCTTTTCCATGCTGGGTAATCGGGGAAGGGGAGATTAATAGTTTGTGTATGGCTTCAATCCACAATCTCAATCTGGGACGGATCACGCACAATAATCTCAGGATTGCCGGAGTATTCCTGAATCAAACCACTTACACGAACTTTCCGACCCTCGTAATAAACCTCTGGCGATTCCTCAAAGTTATCCCAGTCATCAGACCATATCAGAACCGACAAATATCCTTCATAAGGATCATGGAAATTAAGGAAAATAATCCCCTTATCTTCCCTTTTTGAAGTTGTTACAACTATCCCTTCCACGGTTTTTACTTCACCTATATAACGCCCAGCATCAAGGTAGTTGATCACTTCACCTGAAGCTTCTAACTCAATCCCCCAGATCCCGAGATCATGAGCCTGTGCATATCCTTCCGCCTCCTCAAAAAGCGGCTGGTATCGGGTATCCGGCTCATAGGCTTTCTCTTCAGCAAATCCTTCACGGACAAGTTGCTCGTTTACAAATATACCATTAACCCGGACGTATCGCAGAAGCCTGCCGTATTTATCACGGTTACTTGTATCACCTTCAAGCAGGACTTCTTTTCCCAGAACCAATTCTGAAAGGAAGGCAGTTGCTTCATCGTAATACAATTCCCCGACCTCAGGAGTATTAATTCCTATAAGACGGACTTTCTCGCCTGAAGTCAGAACAAGTGTATCTCCATCCACTACTCTCACCACAGTGTCTGTGCTGTTTGGAATTCCGGAATCCGAATAAGAGGCACAGCCGGAGAGTGCAACTCCCGATAGCAGGAGAAAACACACCAAAAACGTCGTGTATTTCATTCAGTTAACAAAAATTGCTCCTTTCTATAAAGCTGTTCTGAATCACCAGCCGTTAATATTTACTAAAGGTACGGAGATATTGCCGACTAGATAGAAAATGCGCATTTCAAAATATGTAATTCTTATAGCCGTCCTGATTCTTTTTTTGCAGCCAGCTACAGCCCAGGATATCGAATATATATCCACACAGCCATGGGACCACAGTCCCATCACAGTCTTCATAGACGAAGTCAACGTTCCTGAACGCTACAGCCCAACCTACAAAGAACAGGTAGACATTGCCCTTGAATACTGGGAGCGGGGAGGAAACGGAAAACTATTCTACACCCCTGTTTTTGAAGTTGTGGATGATCCTGACGCAGACATTTACATCCGCTGGATAGAAAACCTCGAGGAAGTGGAAGGTGCGGACGAAGGGGTTGCCGGATATGCTGCCCCCACATTTGTAGGAGATAAATTCCTTCATGTGGATATCGTGCTCGAGGTTGGCAACTATCAGGGATTTTCCTGGGTCCAATATGGTGATGCGAACATGCAGGAATTGGCCAAGCATGAACTCGGACATGCGCTTGGCCTCGGACACAGCTCGGACCAGAGCGACATAATGTTTCCCACCTACGAACAGCGGGACAACCTCAATCCCATTCTTCTCAGCAGGACACTGCCCTACATTGCAGCAATCAGCGTTGTAATTATTTCAATAATTGTTTATCACACAATTAGCTGGAGAGTAATGAAAAAGCGAAGGGAAGAAATCGAAGAGGAGGTTTTCAAACGGTAAACATGGAAACATCAGGCATTTGCAAAGACATTCTTCGCTATCTTTCAGGAGAAAAAATTGATTTTTCAGACTATGAACTTGATTTCTCGGAACTTTCAGACTTCGAAAGAGCTGTCCTTGAACGTACACGCCTGATTCCCTATGGCAAAACCCTTACCTATTCCGAACTTGCAGAAGCTATTGGAAAACCCGGAGCTGCAAGAGCTGTAGGCACGGCACTCTCGAAAAATCCATATCCCCTGATAATCCCCTGCCACAGAGTTGTTAGAAAGGACGGTATCGGAAATTACACCGGGGGCGGAACAAAAGTGAAAAAGAAACTGCTTGATATGGAAAAATGAAAGGCTGTATAATGAAAATACCAGTCAAAAAAGATACAACCAGTTCATAAACTACATATATCATTGCTTCCGTTATTTCGTTAATTTGATATAGGGACAGGTTATTCCCAAAGACAAATTAACAAATTATTATCCCCTGGAGGATGTTACATGAAACAGCAGGTTGAAGTGAAAGAACTTAAGGAAGGCAAATACGTAATTATCGATGATGAACCCTGTGTAATTAAAAGCATTTCAAAATCAAAGCCCGGAAAGCACGGTTCCGCAAAAGCACGTATCGATGCAATCGGACTCTTTGACAACCAGAAACGCTCTATCGTCAGTTCTGTATCTTCCAAGACATATGTACCAATTGTAGAGAGAAAATCTGCACAGGTGCTTTCCATCTCAGGCGATGTTGCCCAGTTAATGGACATGGGTGACTATTCCACTCTTGAATTAAAAATTCCTGACGAATACAAGGACAGGGTCAAGGAAGGAGAAGACATTACTTACATTACTTCCCTTGGCAAAATGAGAATCGATCTCAGATAAACGTATGTTTTACCAGCCTTTAATGACTGATGCTCTGGCGGAGTACAGGGACGCCCAATACGTGATATTCGGTGTTCCCTTTGACCGCACTTCATCCTACAGGGCTGGGAGCAGGCATGCGCCCGATGCCATGAGAAAGGCATCGGAAAACTTTGAAAGCTATAACCCTTTTTTTGATATTGACCTGGCAGAACTCGCTATTCATGATGCCGGAAATCTTGAAGTCTACTCAAACGTTGACGACACTCTCAGCGATCTCTATTATGACGTACGGGAAATCGTAAAGGAAGGGAAAATCCCCATTATGATGGGCGGGGAACACTCACTATCCCTTTCCTGTATAAAGGCATGTGCAAAAGATGTTGAAGATCTGGGAATTGTGGTTCTTGATGCACACCTTGATCTCAGGAGCGAGTTTGAAGGTGTGAAATACAGCCATGCATGCGTTTCAAGGCATATCATTGAAGAAGTCACGGACAATTACGTGAGCATCGGAGTCCGCAGCGGCCCCAGGGAAGAATGGGATTTCGCAGAAGAAGCAGGAATCAAATATTACACACCTGAAGACGTCTTCGAACTCGGAACAAGAGAAATTATCCGGGAAACAATGGATTATCTGGGAACAGAAAACATCTATCTTTCCCTTGATATGGATGCACTTGATCCTGCATATGCGCCGGGACTCGGAACACCCGAACCATTCGGCCTCCAATCCATGGATGCACGGGATTTTGTCAGAGGATTTGCACCTTACGCAATCGGCTTCGATGTTGTGGAAATCTCGCCTGTTTTTGATAGTGGGCAGACTGCAATCCTTGGGGCAAAACTGTTGAGAGAATTCATTGCAGCACACGCAGGCAGAGGCACTAAGTAAATATATGCCTTACAACCTATTTCCGATCATAATGAACCAGGAAATTGAAATAGAGTGTCCGGCATGCTCACCGGATGAACCGGCATGGCACGAGATTATTAAAGGCGGGCAGAATCCACTGGCTAAATGCAGCAATTGTGGCGACATTCACCCTTTTGAAGAAAAAAAGCCAAAAACAAAACTATTGAGGGCCATTGTCAGCCGTGAGGATGAATCATTCACCATGCACGTTTCTCTGGAAGAAGAGAAAATGATGTTTGTGGACGAGGAAATTGTGCTTGAAGACGAGGAATCAGGTGAAGCCTGTCCTGTAGTCATCACATCCATTGAAGCTCTGGAGAAAAGGGTTGAGGCTTCAAAGGTTTCTTCAATCGATACCCTGTGGGCCAGGGCTATCGATCAGGTAATAATCAAAGTTGCGATACAGCGCGGGGGTCGTACTGTATCCCAAACATTGAGTGTTCCGGGAGAACAGGAATTTGAAATCGGACTTGATGTGAGAGTGGGGGGCGAGAATTTCCGTGTGACTCACATAAAGATCCGGGATGGACAGTTCCTGTATCGCAGGGGGAAAAAGGTTGAAGCAAAATATATCAAGAGGATATATGCAAGGCCTGCCAATAAGAAATGGGGAGAGGGAAGAACTGCATGGAGCATGAGGAGGAACGACAGAGACTACTGAGTTCACTCAGGGAACAGGGTATTGGAGAGAAGGTACTTGAAGCTATGAGTAAAGTACCCAGACATTTTTTTATACCTCAAAAACTCCAAAGTGCTGCTTATTATGATTCTCCATTGCCCATCGGAGACAAACAAACAATTTCTGCACCCCACATGGTCGCCATCATGTGCGATCTCCTTGGAATCCGAAGAGGAGATGTTATTCTGGAACTCGGAACCGGATCCGGATACAATGCCGCAGTGCTTGCGGAATTAACCGGGCCTGAAGGCCACGTGTACTCTATTGAGAGGATTCCGAAACTGGCAGAATCTGCAAAAGAAAATCTCCAGAAGGCCGGATATAATAACGTTACAGTAGTCATTGCCGATGGCTCCACCGGATACGAGAAGCATGCACCATACGATCGCATTTGTGTAACATCAGCTGCCCCCTCGATACCAAAACCACTTATAGACCAGCTCAAAAATGAAGGCATAATGGTCATACCGGTAGGCCAATACACACAACGTCTGCTACTTGTTAAGAAAAACACAGAAGGCTCCATTGAAGAAACGGATCAGGGCGGAGTTATTTTTGTACCACTCGTGGGAAAATACGGATTCCATATACGTGAGTGAAAAAGCAATTCTTTTCGATGCACATATATATCATCATGCATTCTATATATCCATATATAGAACTTGATTGCGTGAGGGATTAACATCGAAACAAGAAAGGTTCAGCAAACAGGCGGTTCTACATACATAATTTCACTGCCTAAACAATGGGCTGTAAACGCAGGAATACAGGCAGGTTCAAGAGTTGCGGTTAACAATCAGCCCGATGGCAGCCTCAGCATTGCAACACTCGAGACATCATCCCAGCCAAAAAGGATGAAAATGGACATTAGTGATCAAAGGGGAGCTGCTCTTGTCCGGAATCTGATTGCTGCTTATGTTGCAGGATATGATATCATAGAATTAAAATCGAGTCGTATTCTAGCCGAACAAAAGAAGGTAATAAGGGACATATGCCACAAACTGATAGGACCTGAAATTATTGAGGAAACATCAAAAAGCGTCCTTATTCAGGACTTGTTGAACCCGGAAGAAGTTTCCATAAAGAAAAGTATACGCAGGATGTTCCTGATCTCTAACTCAATGCAGAAAGACGCTATCTCTGCCCTGAAGCATGCCGAAAAAGATCTTGCGCTTGACGTCATGTTAAGGGATGATGAAGTAGACAGGCTTTTCCTGCTGATTTCGAAACAATTCCGATCCCTTTTCAGAGGAACACGCCTTGCAGACATGAGAGAAACAACGGTTGATGAATACCACGATTTCAGGATGGTTGCCGCTTCCCTTGAGCGCATTGCTGATCATGCGCAAAGGATTGCATCTGTTGCTAAAAGATTGGAGGAACCGGTCCCGGAGGATTTGATGAAACCTCTGGAAGAGGCCAGCAGTGAAGCAAGAATCGTTGTTGAAAACAGCATTGATGCATTGTATGGATCTGACGTCAAATTGGCAAACAAAGTCCTCAACGAAATGGAAGACTTCAAAGCAAAAACAGACCGCTTGAATGTTGGTTTCCTCAAAATGGATAACGTGGAAATGGCAATTGGACTAGGTAGCGTTGTTGATAGTATAGAGCGTACTGCAGACTATGGAACAAACATTGCCGAAACTGCCATTAACATGGCAATCGCCATGAAATCAGAAGAAAATTAACTATAAACAAACGATTATTTATACAATAATAGTGTCTTCATCAATGGTTATCTCCACATCTAAATGGAGGACAGAAATTGGGTGTAATAAGGTCATTAAAAAAGAATTTTTCCGGATTTTTCCGTAAGCTTTTCAACAAGAAAAATGCACGGATAGGAATATACGGTCCGCCAAATGCCGGCAAGACAACTCTTGCAAACCGTATTCTCAGGGATTGGACCGGAGATGCAATGGGTTCAGTATCAAATATTGCCCACGAAACCCGTCGTGCCAGAAGAAGGGAAGGAGTAACCATACAGGCTAACGGTAATTCCCTCACATTGGACGTAATCGACACTCCAGGCCTGGCTACTAAAATCGATTTCCACGAATTCATGGAACAGGGCATGAACGAAGCGGACTCCAAAAGACGTGCCAAGGAAGCTACTGAAGGCGTAATTGAAGCCGTCAAGTGGCTGGAGAATCTCGATGGAGTTATCCTTGTAATGGATGCTACAGAGGATCCTTTCACACAGGTAAACGTTACAGTGATAGGAAATATGGAGGCACGCAACTTACCCCTATTGATTGTTGCCAACAAGATAGATTTGCCGGAATCTGCGCCCTCTACAATAAGAGATGCATTCCCACAACATCCACTTGTGGCGATTTCCGCACTAGAAGGAAATAATATTGATACACTCTATGAAGAGATAGCAAAGAGGTTCGGGTGATAACATGCAGGGCATCCAGATGGATCTTTTATCCGAAGACAGGCTATCCAGAATGACCACCGTAGAAAAAGTCAGGTTTATCCTTGACGAAGTCAAAAGTGGAAAAATCCTTGTGCTCGAAAGAGGACTCACCCCACAGGAAGAAGCAAGCCTCATAGAGATGACCATGACACTTATAGAACCTGATGACTTCTCAGGTATTGAAATGGAAACCTACCCTGCACATGAAGACACATCTATCATGGGCAAACTCTTCAAAAAACAACCAAAAACACGTCTTACAGTAATTGGGCCTGCAAACAAGATCAAGACCCTCAGGAAAGACAGGGATATGATCACTGCACTCGTATCTGCAACGAAGTAATTGACGGATACCTATGGAGGATATTGAACCGTTAGAAAAAACTGTCCCTCCCACACATCAGCTATCATCTTTTGAAATGGGCAGGGATGACGTTAACGTAGTTTGTACCTACGGGAAGATATCTGTTTGGTTTGGCAGGCAAACACCCGAAGTTGTAGTCGGAAAAGTCCTTATTGGAATTTCAACTGTGGACCGATCGGCAGTTCACGAAGTTGAGATTGTCTGCCCTTTTGAAAGAATAACTGAATACGAAAGCCATGGCTACACTCTTGTATCCTATGCAAAGTGTAGCAAAGGTTACAGATCTACATTCCATATTTCATTTAACAATAACAAAGCTTTATTCCACCTTGCTGAGCACATTCTGCAAAAGCTCAAAACCCGCGATATGAACATTGATGTATACTGGACCGGAGACTATTCAGACATCATCAAATTATCAGAACACCTTCAGGAAGAAATTGACGGATGGGAAGTCAAAGAAGTGCACTACAAAGAGGCTGGCAGCAAGGAAAACTAAGATAAGAGGAAGATCATATGAAAGAAAGAACATCCTGCGACGAATGTGACCATCTTATATCATCCATGGAACTTATGGCTAACCACCTTCTTGATGTAGCAGGTGGACTGGATCAGGATAGCATCAAACAGGCAATTAATAATATTTTTGACGCCCGAGCCATTTTTGTAATGGGTGCAGGAAGATCAGGCCTTGTCGGGAAAGCGTTTGCAATGAGGCTGATGCACCTTGGATTTACATCATACGTTGTGGGAGAATCCACTACTCCTGCTGTGCACAAGGAAGATCTTGTTGTTGCAATATCCGGGTCCGGGGAAACACGTTCCATATCCGACCTCGGCCACATAGCAAAAGAAATCGGCGCAACCCTTTTGACAATTACATCTAACAAGGATTCCACACTCGGCAGGATATCCGATACCGTTGCAGAAATTGCCGGCCGTACAAAGGACGATGCCGGCGGATATCTTGAAAGGCATATGAAGGGAGAGTATACTCACCTGACACCTCTGGGGACTTCCTTTGAAATCACGTCACTGGTATTCCTTGATGCCTTGATTGCAGAACTTATCTACATTACCGGGGCATCTGAAGCGGATCTTAAGTCCCGTCATGCAAAGCTTGAGTAAGGTGATGAAAAATGGAGAGCAATTTTGCTGAAAGAGTTCAGGGCATTGACATCTCCGGAATCCGGAAAATGTTTGAAGGTGCAGGGCCGGGTGCCATCAACCTCGGACTTGGCCAGCCGGATTTTGACACTCCGCAGCACATCAAGAAAGCTGCTATTCAGGCTATTGAAGAGGGATTTACCGGATATACCCAGGGACCTGGAATGCCTGAATTAAGGGAGGCATTAAGCAGGAAATTCAAGAATGAAAACTCAATCGAAACCTCTCCTGACAATATCATCGTCACGGCAGGGGCATCCGAAGCTCTTGAAATTGCCCTTGGAGCTTTTGTGAACTCTGGCGACGAAGTTCTCATAGCAGATCCCGGATTTGTTTCATACAAAGCTTTGACTGAAATCATGGGAGGACATACAACCGGCGTACCTCTTAATGAAAAGCTCTGCATGGACCCGGAAACGGTAAATGAGATGATTACACCAAAAACCAAAGCTTTCATTGTGAATTCGCCTTCGAATCCAACCGGAGCAGTGCAGACAAAAAGTGATATGAAAGCATTTGCAGAGATTGCTGATGACAATAATGTGAAACTTATTTCAGACGAAGTGTATGAGCATTTCATTTACGAGGGTGAACATATAAGCCCTGCCATGTATTCAGACAATGTCATTACTGTCAATGCGGCATCCAAAACCTATTCTATGACAGGCTGGAGATTGGGATATGTGACAGCTTCCCCTGAGACCACGCACCAGATGCTCAAGATTCATCAATATGTACAGGCATGTGCAACCTCTATTTCTCAGAAGGCTGCTCTTGCAGCTATTGATGGCCCGATTGAACCGGTTATGGAAATGAAAGAAGAGTTCATGAAACGCAGAGATCTCCTCCTCTGGGGCCTGGGTAAACTCGGAATGAAATGTACAAAACCAGAAGGAGCATTCTATGCATTGCCTGAAGCGGAAACAGGCACCGCAGAAAAACTCATTTCAGAAGGAGTTATTGTTGTTCCCGGAGAAGCCTTTGGAGAAAACGGTGCAGGCCATATCAGGATTTCCTACGCAACTTCAAGGGAAAACATCAAAAAAGCATTAGCCATCATGCAAGAGGTTCTTTTATAACCTCTTGATTTAACATTTTGACAAGCTCATCAAGTGCCTCGTCTACTCCTTCACCGGTCATTGTGGACATCTGGACAGTTGCTTCGGATTCAACATTATTCAGATCTATTTTGTTTGCGCCCACCAACATAGGAAGAGGGAATTTTTCTTTTACTTCATTCATCAGTTGCAGCTGATCCTTCATTTCATAGCCGCAGTACTCGCTCGGATCAAGGATAAAGAAAACAATAGCATCAAGATGTTTCAGAGCTGCTATAGCCTGCATTTCCGCTTCATTCCTGTCTGCCATGGGCCGGTCAAGCAAACCCGGAGTATCGATTACCTGGTATCTTACATCATCGCGTATGAAATGACCTATCGATACGCCTTTAGTCGTAAATGGATATGATGCGATTTCAGGAGTTGCTCCCGTGATGGAGGATACGAAGCTTGACTTTCCAACATTTGGATAACCGGCAACTACTATTGTCGGCTCATCCCGCACATCCGGAAGTGTACGTAATTTATTGCGAACCACATTTAGATAGAGGAGATCATCTTCAATTGAAGCCATGATTGAAGCCATTCTGCCAAAAGCCTGTTTACGAACCTGCTGAGGGGATTCGCTTTTACGGATCTTTTGCACGTACTGGCGGGATATTTCATGGATTTTGGATGAAGCCCACCCAATCCTGGAAAGCGCCTGCCTGAGATCGTCAACGTCCGCTATGATATCTACCATATCATAATAGAAAGGTGGAAGGTGTTCAAAACTTGGAAAACGTCTTACGATATTTCCAAGATTATCGGAAAGAATGTTTGCTGCGGTCAGCATCATGGACTCGTTTGCCTTCAGGAGTGCCTCACGACCACGCAAATCTTTCCCTGCCATTGCACGGGTTCCCCTCCTGAAAGCCTTATCAACTAATTCATCAGATGTAGGAACAGTATTTATTTTCTCAAAGATCATGATATTGTAACCTTCCGAACATGCAAAACATGATAAGATATATATTATTATTGCCAGAGCTAATTACTTATACCAGTACTACTGAACATTTCCAGATAAGAATAGGGTGATTGAATGGAACTTACGCCAATCCAAAAGGAAATACTGATTGCTGTCATTAATATACAGAGGCAAAAAGACGGGGCAGTGAAGGGTGAAGAAATAGCAGAGCTCATTGACAGGAATCCTGGTACCGTCCGAAACCAGATGCAATCCCTGAAAATGCTTGGATTGGTGGAAGGGGTGCCCGGACCAAAGGGTGGTTACAGGGCTACCGGGGATGCATATGAAGCTCTCAGCGTAACTGCAATGGATCATGAAGCTGTTGTTCCCCTCTACCTCAATGGTGATATTGTAAAAGGCACAACCGCCTCTGAAATCAGTTTCACAACTGTAAGACATCCCGAAATGTGCAGCGGTAAAATCAGAGTCATTGGAAACATTCGTGATTTCCAGAGCGGGGATCAGGTGCAGGTCGGCCCTACACCGGTAAACCGTTTGATTGTCAGGGGAGATATTGTCGGAAGGGATGACACCGAAAACTCACTTTTATTCTCAATTACGGAAATGGTATCCCTGCCAAAAAAATCCGTCAAACAGTACATTACACACAAACCAGTTACTGTAAACCTTAATTCATCAATACAGGAAGCTGCAAAAGTACTTGTTCATAACAATATCCACGGTGCAACTGTGGAAGACGGCGGGAAAATAGTCGGTATTGTTACCTTTACAGATATCGGGGAAGCCCTTGCTGGCGGGGAAGTGGGCCTCAAAGTGAAAGACATAATGTCTGCAGATCTGATAATGATAGATGGGGAAGCTTCACTTGTTGATGCTGTCAAAATGTTCAATGAACATGAGATTGGCAGGCTCGTGGTCACAATTGACGGAGTTCCAAAGGGACTGCTTTCAAGGACAGATGTACTTCATGAGCTGGTAGTCTATTGATTAGTGACGACGCCCCTTAAATTCCTCAGCAATCTCCTCAAGGGGAATATCATTTGCTGAAAGCATTACAAGTAAATGGAAGAGAAGGTCGCTTGTTTCGGAAATGATCCTGTCCTTTTCACCATTTTTCACAGCCAGGACAGTTTCAAAGGCTTCTTCACCAACCTTTTCCAGGATTTTATCCATGCCTTTACGGTGCTGGAACAATGAGCAGACATAAGAACCTTCAATGGGATTTGCTTTTCTATCTTCTATTACAGCATAAACGTCTTCCAGCACAGATAACTTGTTTTCCATAAAGATTTCTCCCTTAGACTTAGTGTGGCTAATGACACCATGCATCTTATTGTTTTCCCTTTTACAAGTCTTATATATAGAATCGGAGACAAATGTTTTTCCGGGAACTATTGACACAAGAGTGTTAGCTTTCTCGCGGAGTGAAAAATCATGATAGGTGAGGATACACAGGTAAAAGACATAATGACCAGGGGAGTAGTCACAGTGCCATTCGAAATAAATGCCGCAGAAATGGCAGAAACAATGGCAAAAAACAATGTCTCAGCTGTAGTTGCCGTTGATGAATCCGGAGAAACATTCGGGGTCGTCTCTGATATGGATATTCTGGAGCATATCCAAAAGAAAAACTGGGAAATTGATTCAGTTGAGGATATTATGTCCCCAAGTGTAGAAACTCTGAGACCCAGTATGACCGTTAAGGAAGCAGCAACAATAATGGCTGAAAAGCATGTTCATAGACTCATAGTCATGTCTGAGGAAAGCGTGGGAGCATCTTACAGACCGGTCGGAATACTCAGTGCCAGAGATATAATCCGACACCTGTTTGAAAAATAACTATATTGACGTTGACAGAAAACCAATATGACGGTAGACCCTTAGCTTTCTAGCCAACGTCTGATCATGAGATAAACAAAGCTAAATATATGCTTTGTGGTCACTTTATATTTTTCTTGGATCAGTTATTTCACCATAAAGGGCAGCTGCTGCCGCTGTTGCAGGTGACCCGAGATATACAAATGACTCAGGGCTTCCTTCCCTTCCACGGAAGTTACGGTTGGACGTTGCAAGACCTACTTCACCGTCTCCCAGAAGGCCGAAAGAACCACCCATACATGGACCACAGCATGCAGATTCCACAATTGCACCTGCATCCATAAGCTGTTTTACATAGCCTGCATCCAGAGCTTTCATGTATTCAGTCCTTGAAGCCGGAATTACAAGCAGCCTTACGCCCGGAGCAACCGGTTCGTCACCCATGAGCTGTGCAAGAATCTCAATATCCTCAAAGCGACCGTTGGTACATGAACCTACAAATACCTGATCAACTTTTGTGCCTTCCACTTCAGAAATTGGTTTCACGTTATCAACATTGTGTGGGCATGCAACCTGTGGTTCAAGATCGGAAACATCATACTGGCGAATATCATAGTAAGATGCGCCTTCATCGGACTTCCATTGAGGATCAAGTTCAAATCCGGGAATCCTTTCCTGAAGATATTTTTCAGTAGTTTCATCCTGTTCAATGATACCTGCCTTTCCACCCATTTCAATAGCCATGTTGGACATGGTCATCCTTTCGGAAATGCCAAGGGCTTGGACTGTTGGTCCTGCATACTCGGCTGCCATATATCTGGCACCTTCTGCACCCACATCACCGATGAGATGGAGAATCAGATCCTTGGAATATACACGATCCTGCAGTTTTCCGCTGACTTCAAAGCGAATGGTTTGAGGAACCTTAAACCAGAGTTTTCCTGATGCCAGAACTGCGGCCATATCAGTTGAACCGACACCTGTTGAAAATGCACCAAGTGAACCGTAAGCGCATGTGTGTGAATCGGAACCTACCACGAGGTCACCGGGTTTTACGTGACCCATTTCAGGAATAACCTGATGGCAGACGCCTTCGTAAATATCATAGTTTTTGATACCCTGCTCGGAAGCAAACTTCCTGAGTTTGATATGGTTTGCTGCTGCATTCAGGGAATCCGCAGGGACCTGGTGATCAAAGATAATTACAATTTTTGAAGGATCCCATACTTTCTTCTCTTCCTTATCCCTCATGATTTCATAAAAGCCATCAACAGCCAGAGGCCCTGTGATATCGTGAGTCATGGCAAGATCGATGTCTGCAAGAACAAACTCACCTGCCTTAACATCTTTGCCGGAAGCTTTTGAAAAGATTTTTTCTGCAATAGTCATTGGATTATCGGACATGGCAATCAGGGAGGTTTAATGCACCTTTCATAAATAAATCAATCGCTGACAAAATGAGCCTATAACCTGTCACTCATAAACTCTGAAATCCCTTTCGTATCATGTACAATTATCCGGAAGATTTCAGATAACGCAACTGAATCTTTTTCTTCAAGAGTAATACCGGATTCAAGAAATTTCTCATAGATTGTGATTGTATCCTTCAATTCCACGGATTTCCTGTGAACAATAAGAGTAGCCAGTTCCTTTGCCGCTTCCGAGGAGATGGATTTTCCAAGACCTTCGCACTCACATACTTCCAGAGTACCTTCATTCAGGAAAAAAGGATAGGTACGGCAAAGATACGGCCGGGAATCATATATTCGGCATCTGTAATCCTTTTCAAGAAAAATACAATCCATATTTTGCTTTCTTTTCAGCATCCATCCAAATGTATGAACAAAGCCATCTTCATCGACTAGTTGATAGCCATTCATATCAGAAAAATCGATCATCGGGATTACAAAATCAGCTTTCAAGGAATCCTTTTCAAGGACATCCAGATCTTCGGAATTCAGGAGAACTGAATTGTCTCCGAAACTTCCCCGGCAGCATTTCCCGCAACGTGTGCATTTAAACCCGATGGATTCGATTTGGCTGGCAATTGAATCAATATCGAGATTTTCAACTATTTCCAGCTCTTTGTAAATCGGGGAAAAAAGAGTCGAAGACGTGGATTTACTCATCCACTTCCTCTACACCAACTGCATTCAGGAATTTTTTGACCACAGCTTCATCCACAAGACGCAGGAGAGTCTGGCGGTCTTTTATATCACTGAAAACACCAAGTGATATCTGGGCTGCTGCCGCTGTATTGTGACCACCTGCAGAACCTTCACCAAATGCCGTCTTCAGGATTTCACCAAGGTTTATGCGAATGTCATTGCTTCTGCCGGATATAAAAATCCGCTCCTCTGTGACACCAAAAACAATGGTCGTAAAAACACCTTCCAGATTCAGCAGGTAATCCGCTGCCTGGGGAAGGGTATCCCTGTCCCTTATAGTTCCCACATTTGAAAGGAGATAGCTTCCGACAACCTGGCGGTTATTAATTGCCTCCCCTAAAACATCAAGGGTTTCAATGGACATTGATGGTCTTTCAAGCTGCTCAAGCACCTCGTGATCTGCCAGAGGATACAGGAAAGACGCAGCCGATAAGTCAGCTGATTCGGTATTCCTCTTGAAATCCATGGTGTCAGTCCTGATGCCATAAAGAAGAGCAGTGGAAAGCACATCATCTATTTCAATATTGAGTTCCTGCAGGTACTTTGTCATGATAGTTGACGTGGCGCCCACATTCGGACGAACATCAATAAAATCAGCATTAACTTCAACTTCACTAACGGGATGATGATCGAATATCAGACCAATATGCTGGCCTTCTTCAAGAATATTATTTGCACCTGGTACAGCGCAATCCACAAGGGCAATTTCATCGAATTTCTCGACGTCATGATCTTCCATCCTGTTGAGATCAATACCTAACAGGTTTACAAATGCCTTGTTTTCCTGATGACCAATTTCACCATGGTATAAAATCTTGGATCTCACTTCATGATGATCTGCAATTTTTTGCAGGGCAAGAGCACTTGCCATCGCATCCGGATCCGGATTATCGTGAATAACAATTCCAAGAGTCCTGTTGGCAAGTTTCTTGAACCACTCTGAAAGCTTGTTTCCAAGCATCATTGATTCAGCTCTTCCAAGGGATCTTGAAATTGATTTTGCAACAATCTTGGAAGGCATGAATACAAAATTTGCACCCATCTCTTCCATTTCTTGCTTGTTTATAACATCTGATGAACGAGCTACACAATAAGTATCCGGCTCGAAAAGTTCCCGGACATTCTTTATTGCCTTTTTGTTAGCTTCATTATCAGAACTGACTACAAGGACACCACTGAGTTTCTTGCCAACAAATTGTTTCAGCGTTTTTAGTTCAGCAATATCGCCTTCGGTTGCTTCATAGGCTTCTTCACGAAGGGTCTCTACCTTTTGGGAATCACGATCAACAATAATGAGATCTTTTCCCATTTCCCTGAGCTCTTTAGCAATTGCAAATCCTATGCTTCCGCTTCCAAGGATAAGATAAACGGGTTTAAAACGTGTCTTTTCAGGAGCTTCTGAATCTTTTGATCCGGTGGGTATAACCACACCTCCCTGTTACAATAGAAATACTATCTGATATTAAGAGATTTTGGAGAAAGTATTTGAAGAGATCCACATCAAACAATAAATAATAATAGCAACAGAAGATGAATACAGGGATATCATGGATTCTATAACATCTTCCCGAATGAACGCAATCGATGCTAACTGTTCATACCTCGGATTAAAAGGCATCCAGCTAATGGAAAATGCAGGTGCAGCCATTGCAAGGGAAGCTGCTGATGTTGTCAGCGACGGAGAAGTGCTTATTGTCGCAGGAAGAGGAAACAATGGGGGTGACGGGTTTGTGGCAGCAAGACACCTCTCCGCATACCAAAATCTGAAAGTCAAGATAATCCTGACGGGAAAGCCCGATACTATCCGCACAGAAGATGCCAGAGCAAATTTCAATTTGCTTAAGCACTGTGACATTGGAGAAATCCGTGTTTTTGATAACTCACCTGCAATATTTGATTGGTTTGGTGACGCAGATGTTATAATTGATGCCCTTCTTGGCACCGGCGTAAAAGGAAACATCCGTGAACCTGAATCAACCCTTATAGATCTCATTAATTCCAGCAATGCAAAAGTAATAGCAGTTGATACTCCATCCGGAGTTGATCCTGACAGTGGCAACGTTTCCGGCAAGGCTGTAAAAGCCGATACTACACTTACATTCCATCGAATGAAAACCGGACTTGAAAATCCGGATGCAAAAGACTTCACAGGAGAAGTTAAAGTAATCCCGATAGGCGTTTGCATGGATGCGGAATCCGACGTCGGAAGAGGTGACCTTAAACTTATTGCTAATCGAAAATCAACAAGTCACAAAGGCGATTCAGGACGAATCCTGATAATTGGAGGAGGTGCATATTCCGGTGCTCCGGCACTCGCAGCTATGGCAGCTCTTCGAACCGGAGCAGACATTGTTACTGTTGCAGCACCAGCGAGTGTTGCAAAAACAATTGCTTCTTTTTCCCCCAATCTAATCGTGAGGGAATTGACCGCAGACAGGCTGTGCCCGGAAGACATTCCTATACTTGAAGAGCTGATTTCAGCACATGATGTTACTGTAATGGGAATGGGATTGGGCAGGGAAAAACGAACACTTGAAGCCGTAAAGCAGATTATCCCGCTATGCAGGAAACTTGTGCTTGATGCAGATGCGTTGTATGACCTTGAACTTCCAGCATCATTAGACTACATGATACTCACACCGCATGCCGGTGAATTCCGAAAACTTGCAGGTACTATTCCTGAAACCCTCGAGAAAAAGATAGATTTTGTAAACGAGTTTTCCATCCGGGAAAATGTTACAACGCTCTTAAAGGGCAGTTCAGACATTATTTCAGATGGAAAACAATACAGGATAAACAAGACCGGCAATCCCGGCATGACAGTCGGTGGGACGGGGGACGTCCTCGCAGGAATTGTGGGAGCATTATTTGCACTTTACGATGCAATTGACGCGGCAGGCAACGGAGCTTTTATCAACGGTGCTGCCGGAGATCTTGCATTTGTGGAAAAGGGCTACGGCCTTGTTGCTACGGACATAATTGAAAAAATCCCAAAAGCAATAATGGGGAGAGGTACAAAACATGACTGAAAAAGACAGGAAAATATCAGTGGATATCGAAAGGCATCGCCTTAGAGTAATCATTAACCATGCCGAAGGCGAGGAAATCATAAAGCTTAATGTAACCGAAGCACGCGATTTGATTGAAGCACTTGATGCGACACTAAAAGATTACGAGCAAAGGCAGAACCTTCGAATCGACTGAGTA
Source organism: Methanohalophilus levihalophilus (assembly GCF_017874375.1). Classification (NCBI taxonomy): domain Archaea; kingdom Methanobacteriati; phylum Methanobacteriota; class Methanomicrobia; order Methanosarcinales; family Methanosarcinaceae; genus Methanohalophilus; species Methanohalophilus levihalophilus. Next base: position 63,516 of record NZ_JAGGLK010000003.1, on the reverse strand, counting down.
TATTGACTATTTAAGGTGATTTGTTGAAAGATTTTACCCATATCAAAAACGGCCGTGCCCAGATGGTGGATATTGCCGAAAAGGGAAGAGCTTACCGCAGGGCAACTGCCTCCGGTAAAATCTTTTTATCTGAAGACAGTTTAACCCGAATTCGGGAAGGTGAAGTGGAAAAGGGTAACGTTCTGGCAACCGCCCGTGTAGCTGGCATCATGGCAATTAAGAAAACACCGGAATTAATTCCCCTGTGCCATCCACTTCCCATTGACGGAATTGAAATGGATTTTAAAATTGACGACGACGGGATTACAGCGGAAGCTACCGTGAAATCCATCGGGAAAACCGGGGTTGAGATGGAAGCTATAACCGGAGTTAGCTGTGCACTTCTTACAATATGGGACATGGTTAAAGCCATTGAAAAGGATGAAACCGGGAACTATCCTGTGACTTCCATTAGTGATATCAAAGTACTTGAAAAAGTGAAGGAAGAACTTGAATAACCCAATCCCTTATAAGTCACAAACACATTTCTAACCAAATCTTACCATAACTCCTAAGAGAGGGAATGTTGTGAAAATAATAGCCGGACCAGCATCACAATTACTCGCTTCAAGAGTTGCCCAGCAACTTGGAATCCAGCCTACAATCTGCGAATACAAACAATTTCCTGACGGTGAATACTATACACGTATTCTTGACGATGGGATCGATGATGTAACGATTATCCAGAGCACACCACAGGATAGCGACCTGATAGCACTTCTCCAGCTCATCGATGCATGCGAGAATGCGCCAAAAATCAATGTAGTGATTCCCTATATGGGATATGCGCGACAGGACAAGGTTTTCAAAGCCGGTGAGCCGGTCAGTGCACGTGCAATTGCCCGCACAATCAATGCGGACAGGGTTTTTACTGTAAACATCCACGAGAAAACTGTTCTTGAACACTTTAATGCCGATTCCTTTGATCTGGACGCATCACATTTATTCGGAAATTACATCCGTTCGCTGAACCTGAAGGACCCGCTTATTATCTCCCCCGATGCAGGAGCATTGGAACTTGCAAAAAGCGCATCTTCAGACGTGGGAATCCCTTACGACTACTTTGAGAAAACAAGGCATAGCGGGGACAGTGTAACCATAAAAGACAAGGAAATCGATGTTGTAGGCAAGGAAGTAATCATCCTTGATGACATGATTGCAACCGGCGGAACAATGGCAGAATCCATTCGCATGCTTAAGGAACAGGGAGCTGCAGAAGTATATGTTGCATGTGTACATCCGGTCCTTGCAAGGAATGCCGTCGTAAGACTTTATAACGCAGGAGTTACAGAGATTATTTCAAGCGACACCCTTGAAAAAGCACAGAGCAAAATTACTGTTGCGCCGCTAATTGCAGATGCAATAAAAGAACTCTAAAAGGAGACTGACCTCAATGCCCCTTCCACAAAATTGCCCCCTTGACAGCTCAAATGGATGCAGAGGCAAGGATTGCCACCTGTTCCATATAGACTGGAGAACCGGAGAAGAAAACTGTTCCATCGGATATCGCTATACTCACAAAACAAAAGGTTCTTCCCAAATTGTTGAGGATACATACGCACGGGATGTCAGGTTACGCAGGACACACACACACGCAAGGAAAGAGGAAGTTGAAGAGTCTCCAAAGCCCGTTACCCGTCAGGAAAAAATAGTGGCACCAGAGGTTGAAGTTGTCCGTGAATCAATCCCCGAGGAACAAGTGGAAGTATATACTGAAACCGTGGAAGAAACTATTGAGAGCAGCCCCCAACCTGACAATGAGGAAGAGCTTCAGGATATTACTGAGGAAAAGAAGCCATCAAAACTTGATTCACTAATGGACAACCTCCCAAAGGACTATGAAGAGGAGTTCTGGTCTGATGAAGGAGAAAAAACCTGAAAAGATTCTTGTTCCAGGAATCTATAACTAGCTCCTGAATGAATTCGGAAAACAGAACTGGTGGCCTGCTGACACCCCTTTTGAAATAATCGTTGGTGCACTCCTTACCCAGCAAACCAGATGGGAAAATGTAGAAGAAGCCATCAGGAATCTTAAGGAAAGAAATCTGATGGATGCTGAAAGTATCGCATCATCAGAAATTGAATTGCTGGAAAAACTGGTTTATTGTACAGGTTTTTACCGGCAGAAAGCAAAAAGATTAAAAAATCTGGCCATCTTTTTTTCTGATAACAGAATGGAAGAACTGTTCTCCCTTCCTCTTGGTGATCTGCGCAGTACTTTGCTGGCACTTGATGGAGTAGGTCCCGAAACCGCAGACAGCATTGTGCTCTATGCTGCAAAAAAACAAAAGTTTGTTATAGATGCTTATACCAAAAGAATAATGAAATGCGTTGGCATCGAAGGAAATTATTATCAATTACAGGATTTGTTTGAGAACAATCTTCCTGATGATGTCGATATGTATATGGAATACCACGCACTCATAGTGGAATACGCAAAGAAATATTGCGTTAAGAAAAAATGTAATTTGTGTCCAATTGCCGGGGAATTCAATGGATAAAAAAACATATGACCAGATAAGTGAGTCCGTTAATGCTATTGATGATATTGAAAATCTCTCACTTAAATTTGGCCAGCCAAGAGGCGTTATAGGGACAATTCTTAATCAGAAAATAGTCGATCATGTGAAGAAGAACTTTCACAACATGGAGAAGCATACTGAAAGAAACCTGCGTCTCTGGAAAAACGGCAAGACTATAATGGAAATCTCTGACATCTACCAGCTCCCACCTACTCTTGTGACATCCAATCTCCTGCAGCAGATGGGATACCCAAAGAAGCGCACACTTAAGCATCTTGATGAACTCCCTGACAGGAGACTTGCATCTGAAATTTACGAAGCAATCGAATTGGATCCCTTTTTCTCACCCTGGGCTCACCACATGCAGGCCCACAGGGGAGAGATGGGCGAGGAAATTATTGCTGAATGGCTTGACGGAAAAGACATTGTGTATTAGACTGAAGACGATTTAAGGGACACTAATTCATCTAAAACGCCTGATTTTTTGCTTGAAGAGCCGATGGAAGTTGATGGAAAAAAGGTTCTCTGGATTGAAAGCAAGGCGGTTTTTGGAAACCACTCCGAACATGAGCATTATATTCGAAAGCAGTTCATCGAGTATGAGAAACTCTATGGGACCGGCCTTGTAGTTTATTGGTACGGTTATCTTGACGACATATCTCTGGATAATCACGTGATAAGAGACTATGGTCTTGAGGAAGAAGTTGAAGGCAAAACTTCACGAAAAATAATTGAGCTTTTGAACTTCGTCCCGGGAATTTCATAAGCGTTTGTCTTTAGTAACTGCCTTTTTTGTATGCACATGGGATAATTCAGATCCGTTGTACACCGCAGTTTTGCCTACCAAAGAACCATGAGTTCCAAGGGATTCAAGTAATGAGTTTACTTCAGTTGCTTCAGGATCCCGTGACTTATCCATTTCAAAAATGTCTTTCATAGCAGAGATTGCATTTTTTTGGTGTGAATTGGTCATCCGGGTCATTACAATAAAATGAAAAGCTAAATAATAAAAAGCTGCCGATTTTAATTTCATATTATAGCCCACACCATTGTATCACTACTATTCTAATTTTTGCGTTCTCTATCACTATATCAATGAAATTTTTCATAATGGTTAGAGCAAGTATATAAGCACAAAATGAGATTTCTATATATGAATTAAGCTATGATAGAGACGAGAAAATGCCCTCTTTTAGATATGATAAAACTCTTAGCGAACGAATGTATGGTTATGAAATGTCTGGTTATGAATATAGCCTGTTTTTTGAACATGAGAACATGGGGTTTGTCAGATACACTGGCCGTAGCCAGAGAAAATTTCGTCTTGATCCATCTCCCTTTTGGAAAGATGGGAGGGAAATCTATTATGAGATTGAAAATGGGAAAGCCCCGGAAAAAAACCGCCTTATAAGGGTTTACGTTAAAGAATCTGAAAGAAATGTGACATCTCTAAAAAATGGTTTTTTGTGGAATGATACGAAATATGTTAGTAGATGGGAATATGTCGACCCTAGCAAAATTACACATCGAAAAATGATGGATTTGGAGGAATATTTAGACTTTTTTAAAACACCGTTTGTAGCAACAACTGATTATCTAGAGAACATCAGCTACAGCGTTGCAATGTACACAGCTTCAACACCAATTCTGGGTAGTAATATGAAAGGCGGTATCGATGCAGCTGCTTTGACTAATGAACCAAGATGGAGCATGTTCAAAAATATGATGGGACTTATCCCACGTGAATTCAACCAAACAAAATCAAATAACTTCTACAGCTATACCAAATCAAAACGACAATTGAATCCTTTGTTTAGTTCAGAAGTGAATGTTACATACAAAAATCCAGACAATATATCTGTCCACATACCATTTACCCTAGACACTGAATTAAAGTCTGCTGACTTCTATCGAGATAAATTTTTTGATCAGGCGCCTCTTGCCAGAGGATATATGCTCGATTCCCTTTTGTATCAACCACAAATTCCTAAAAAGCTAGAATCCCACATTGAATTCAAGGTACAGGAAATGTATGAGGATTTTCGACAAAGCGAATATGCAAGTTATAATCAAGAATTGGGTAGCGCAGTTCCAAAATTAGCATCTGCAGTTGCAAGGCTTAATTTTAGAGAAAAGGTAGAAAAAGAAGATGTTGATACAGCATTTGATACATGGGGTGAAATGTATAATCATTCCCTTTTCATACAAAAAATGAATTTAAAAACTGAGCTCCTTTATCGACTATCAGACGATGAAAGGATATTTTATACTGATTTAAAAAAGGCATTTGGCAAGGAAAACCTAATCCCTATGAATCAATTATTGGTTTCTACAGCGGTTCCAGAATGGAAATTTGAAGCAATCGTGGCACAATTAAGTCATGCTGGATTAATATACTTTCCACCAAAAGCAGGGGGATTTAAAATTCTGGACATTGAGAAATGAGCAGATTTACCACCACTTTCAGAAGATTTATCGATCAAATAACACCTGACCAATTTGATCCAACATAATTGATAATCGCACCTACCGTGAATGCAAGGATTATCGTAAATGAGGATAATGCTATCGTATCCCTTGTGCCAAGCTCATGTTTGAGTATTGCAATGGTTGCAACACACGGTACATAGATAGTGGTTATTACCGCAAACACATACATTTGCAGAGGCGTCAGTATCATCAGGAAATTTGCAGTTCCCGCAAGCACTGCAAGGATTTCAAGAGCCATTTCTTTTCGCAGTATCCCGAAAACAAGAGCAGTTGCTGCAAATGCCGGCAAACCCAGAAGTCCTACCGAGATAGGAGACACAAGTTCATCAAACGAATCCAGAATGCCTGTAACTTCAAGCGCCCCGAGAATGGCGCTGCCTGCAATCAGAAGGGGGAAAGCAACATAGATGAATTCACGAACTCTTATCCATGTTTTCTTCAGGGTAGCCACAGCATCTGGCGTTCTCAACGGGCTGATTTCCATGATAAGTCCTGTGCGCTCCCCGGGAAGGGCTCGCCCCAGCAGCCAGCCAACTGAAAGTATGATGACTAGCTCAAGAACGTAGATAGAAACTGCTGCCCAGAATCCCACGAATGTTCCCACCAGACCAAGAATGATGATGGTTCGGGCAGAACATGGTATCAATGAGATGAGTACTGAAGCAATCCTGCGCTCCCGCATTGTATTGAGAGTCCGGGTAGCCATTATTGCAGGAACACTGCAACCAAATCCCAGTACAAGAGGAATGACGGAGCGCCCGTGCAGTCCCAGTTTATGCGTTACACGATCCATAATGTAAGCCGCACGGGTTAGATAGCCCGAGTCCTCCAGAATCGAGAGGACGATATAGAAAATTCCGATGTACGGCACTGCAATCGCAAAGCCGGCCTCGATGCCAAGCAACGAATAAATAACCACATTGTTGATAACAGGATGATATCCTGCCATCACCAAACGCGCAGGTTCAATCAGGTAAGTCTCAAAAATGTACACAATCCCCTCTTCAAGGAATCCTCCAACACGGAATACCATAAAGAAAGTTAACAGTAAAGCCGCAATCAGGCCAAGTATGCCGGCATATTCGGATGTCAGCATTGAATCGATACGATGCTTAAGCTTGTTTTCTACATCTCCCTGAGATACCACAATCCTGGTAACCTGCCCTGCTTCACCATAAAGATCCCTTGCAATTGTATCCGATACAGGCATGTTGTGTACCTGCTCGATGTTGTTTGCAAGGGTTGAAGCTTCACTAAGGAGTGCTTCTGCAACATCTTTTCCACATGATAGTTCTGTAAATTCAACATCAGCTTCAAGGGCACGCAGTCTTGTTACTTTATCAACATCAGGGAATTTTGCGCCGAGATCTTCAACTGCATTTCTTATGTGATTGTCATAGTGAACACGAATTCTGCCATCAAAGGAAAGAGAAGGATCTACCGCCTTTTTCATGACCTCATCAAGCCCGGTTCCTTTAGTCGCAACAGTAGGTATAACAGGAACACCTAGCAATTCGGAGAGCTTTTCAGTATCGACCTCAATTCCCATTTCACGGGCAGCATCAATCTGGTTAAGCGCAACCACTGTGGGAATTCCAAGCTCAAGAATCTGGAGTGTCAGGAAAAGATTGCGTTCCAGCCGGGTTGCATCCACCACATTAACAATTACATCAGGATGCTCCTTCAAAAGATATCGCTTGGATACTTTTTCGTCTTCTGTTGCCGCACCCAGAGAATAAATTCCCGGCAAATCAGCGACATTTACAGTCCTTCTGCCTACCTGTACCGTACCTTTTGTGATTTCCACAGTCGTACCGGGGTAGTTGGAAACTATTACACCAATTCCAGTGACCCTTGAGAAAAAAGCACTTTTTCCTACACTGGGATTTCCCACAAAAGCAATATTTTTGGAACTTAGGTCTATAGGCTGACCTGAAGAAGGTGGACAGCAGCTTTTAATCTACTTCACCTCCAGCATAATGCTGGCCCTTTAACATTACGAAGATTTTATTTGCGATGTCCTTACCAAGGGCAATTTCAGTTCCCTTTGTAAGAATAGAAAGACAGCCCTGTTTTTGTCTTCGTTTAATTTCAATGTCTTCTCCTGTAACCATACCCAGAGAAGTCAGCCTGTCGCGATCTGATTTGGGGAGATGGATAAGTGCAACTGTTGCCATTTCACCTTCGTGGAGATCATTCAGGCGAACGTAATCCCCATCTGTGCTGCGGCAGGTATCCGAGATGTCAGCAATATGCTTGCGAACAACTCCCTTTTCCTCCATATAGGAAAGCATGCTCTCAACCACAAGTTCGGAAGCGGAATGTTCAAGCACACAGGCTTCCCTGTCAGCAGCCACATCATCTATGCGAAGAACCTGGGATAGAAAATCACGGAGAATGTTGTGCCTGTGCTGTAATTCTGTGGCTTTCCTGATACCTTCATCAGTTAATTCAACGCCTTTGTATGGAATATACTTAACAAACCCTTCATCTGACAAACGCTGAATCATTTCAGTAGCAGTTGCCGGTGCAATGTCCAGTTCATTTGCAATATCCTTGTTTTTTGCAGGAGAGCTGGTCTTGCTGATGAGACTGAGAATTGTTTCAAGATATTCTTCTGTTTTTCCAGTAGCCATACGGAAATCACACCAGAAAATGGATTATTAGGAGATGCTAACTTTGATACTTCTAAATATATAACTTTCGATGCCCCGAAAAGTCAGAGAATACAATCACCTTTTTAAATAAAAACTGCTTCTACGACTATAACACAGCTACGAACCAAAATGAAAATCGGATTCGTACACAGTCGTGATTATTAATGGTTCAGGTAAAGGATCTTCAATGGAAAAAAGACATGCGTGTCTCCGAACTGGTTGACTCCTACGAGTATGTCGGATTCCAGAGTGTTGAATTGCAGCGTGCTTCAGACGTTATCGTCAAGATGAAAAAGGATTCAGCGAAGGTATTCCTTACATTCACATCCAACATGGTCACATCCGGCCTGAGAGGATTTTTCGCGCAACTCATCAAACTGGGAATTGCCGATGTTATTGTGACAACCGTAGGTGGCCTTGAAGAAGACATTATGAAAGCTACCGGAGAAGTGTTCAGGATAGGAAATTTCCAGACGGACGATGTGGAACTCCATGAGCAGGGAATCAATCGTGTTGGAAACCTGCTGATCCAGAATGAAAGCTACATGAATTTTGAAGACATGATTACCGACATTCTCGAAAAACTGTATGAAAAACAAAACCGTTGGACTGTTTCCGAAATGCTCAGGGAAATCGGCCTCTTGCTGGATGACCCTCACTCCATCCTTTATCAGGCTGCACGAAATAATGTCCCGATATTCTGCCCTGCAATAACAGACGGAGCCTTTGGATTCCATCTATACCTATTCCAGCAGGATCACCCCGATTTCGTGGTTGACGTTGTCAAGGATTTCGGAAATATCCTGTATGCGACAAGCCATGATGACAGGAAGGGGGTTATCGCACTTGGAGGATCTATTTCCAAGCACCATGCTATTCTTTCCACATTACTCAATGGTGGTGCGGAATATGCGGTTTACATGACAACAGCACACCGAACTTCCGGCAGCATGTCCGGTGCCAACACAAATGAAGCAAAATCCTGGGGGAAGGTAAAGGACGAAAGTGATGTGGCAACCGTCATCGGGGATGTGAGCATTACTTTCCCTCTTGCCATGATCAGGGCACTGGATGAACTTGAAAGTGAAGGACTACTGAAAAACTAAAACGATTCCGGAGATTTAAATGGCCGTACCTGAACCCAGATTTGTCCTTTCAAAAAACGTTGTCCTTGAGCAATATCATAAAGTTGAGAGTATTGCTGATATTGTATCCTACAGCTCCAAAACCAACCAGAAAGTCAGCCGTATTCTTGAAGATAACACAGATTGTCTTTTTAGTGTCCACATGGAAAACGAACTCAAGCATGTCCGGGACATGTCCAGAATATTATTCCTTTCACAGGGATGGACACAGGATAAAATTGAAGAACTTTACAACCTCGGAATCCGCTATTTCGTGGTGGACAATGAATCCGATCTGGACATCCTGCTTGAAACCCTTGAAAACAGGGATTGGAAAATCAATCTCATGCTTCGCCTCAAGCTGAAGGAAAACTCCCTTCGCACAGAGCGCTTTTTTGTGTTTGGAATGCCATCAGCGGTTATCAACCAGCGCATTGGTGAATTAAAAGAGAATCCAAAAATCGATAAACTGGGAATTCACTTCCACAGGAAAACCCAGAATGTCAGCGAGTGGAAATTACAGCGTGACATCGAAAATGTTCTTTCCCCGGAAACAATTGATGCAATTGACATCTTGAATATCGGTGGCGGATTGCCTTCAAAATACGCCAACAGCAACGCCGATGTTATTGTCGGCATATTCAAACGTGTTACAGATTTCAGGGATTACCTGCACGGTAAAAACGTGCAGTTGATGATTGAACCCGGAAGGTTTATCGCTGCGCCTGCCGGGAAACTTGTAACACATGTCACCGGTGTTTACGACAATAATGTCATCGTGAATGCTTCCGTTTACAACAGCGATATGGATGCAATTCTTGTTCCTGTAAAACTGCGTGTTGAAGGTGAGCTTGACAACAAATCCGGCGAACCTTTTGTTATCAAGGGCTGCACCCCATGCTCAATGGACCTGTTCAGGTACCGGGTTTACCTTGGAAAAAAGCCGGAAATCGGGGACACGATTACTTTTATCAATGCAGGAGCTTACAACTTCAGGTCCGATTTCTGTGATCTGGAAGAGATTGAAACTGAGATAGTTGAATAATTATCCCACAAAAACCATGGCTGCAACGACCGTAGTCCAGAGACCGTCCTTATCTCCTTTTGCAATCTGGCAGATGTTAGTTGTATTGAAAATATGACCTCTGGCCTTGTAGATCTGTTCCCGCTCCTGCCATGCGGAATCCGCATCAAACTCAATTCCCAGTGTCGTTGCCAGCATGGTTGCTGCAATATCCTCTGCGTACATTCCGGCGGTTTCTTCATCTTCTCCGAATGAGTGGTGCTCGGAGATATAGCCGTAATTTTCTTCATTTAAGGGAATGGCAGTCCCGATTGCAGAAGCTATCAAACGGTGTGGTTCATCAGTCTGGTTCCGGGCCAAAACACAGTAAACGATTTCACCCGGACTCAAATCGGACAGTCCTTCCTCCTTGGTAACGACACTGCAATTTGGAGGGAGAATGCTGGACACTTTTACAAGATTGAATTTCTCGATTCCCGCATCCCGTAGGGCGAGTTCAAAAGAAGCAAGCTTATCCCTGTGGACACCTGTACCTTTGGTAGGAAAAGCTTTTCGGGGAATCATGGTTTTTGGTATCAGGCCAGATAGATAAATACATTTCCCCAATGATAGTCTTAGATAGGCATTTAAAAGATAACACCTTTAGATGCCTATCCCTTAACTAATAAATCCAAATTATCATATCACTGGTGAAAACAATGGCAGAAATCAGGCACTGGGCAGACGTAGTGGCAGAAGAAGTCCTGACCAAAGGAAACAAGCATCTTGTAGCAAGTGGAATTACACCTTCAGGACACATCCATATCGGAAATATGCGAGAGGTTGTAACCGCAGATGCAGCATACCGTACCCTTTCGGACAAAGGAGCCGATGCCAGGTTGATCTATATTGCGGATACCTACGACCCATTAAGAAAGGTCTACCCATTCCTTGATGACAGTTATGAGGAACATGTAGGCAAACCACTTTCCGAAATACCATGCCCATGTGGGGATTGTGGAAGCTATGCAGAACATTTCCTGAAACCTTTCCTTGAAGCTCTCGGCAAACTTGGCATCCATCCGGAAATTTACCGTGCTGATGAAATGTACAAGACCGGCATGTATAACGAAGCTATCAAGGACGCGCTTCTTAACCGTGATAAGATTGCGACAATCCTGAAAGAGGAATCCGGCAAGGAAGTTACCGAAGACTGGAGTCCCTTCAACCCTATTTGTAACAGTTGTGGAAGAATCAACAGCACAAAGGTAACCGGTTTTAATCCGGATACCGAAATGGTTTCCTATGATTGTGAATGCGGTGATTCCGGAGAAGTTTCTATTCAGGGTGGCGGGAAATTAACATGGCGTGTTGACTGGCCTGCCCGCTGGAAAATACTTGGTGTTACAGTTGAACCATTCGGAAAAGACCATGCTTCCCGTGGTGGCTCTTATGATACTGGAAAGAGAATCACAAAAGAGGTATTCGGATATGACGCGCCACACCCCATCGTCTATGAATGGATTATGTTAGGCAAAGAAGGTGCAATGTCCTCATCCACAGGCGTTGTAGTATCCATTTCAGACATGCTGAAAGTTGTGCCTCCGGAAGTTTTGAGATATCTTATCATCCGCACAAAACCGGAAAAGCATATACGCTTCGACCCGGCAATGCCATTGCTGACACTCGTGGACACTTTTGAACGCCTCAACTCCACCGAAGAGACTTCAGAAAACGACAAGACCGTACTTAGTCTTTCACACGCATCCGGCCTCTGTCACACCGACATCCCATTCAAGCATATGACAACTATTTATCAGGTTGCACACGGTGATTTTGACAAAATCATGAAAATCGTGGAACGCGCCGGCTACGATGTAGATAAAGAGAAATGCATAAAGGAACTGACAAACAACGTCGCTTCCTGGCTTGATATGTTCGCACCTGATATGGTTAAGTTCAGTGTGCAGGAGAACATGCCCCCTGAAGCTGCTACTCTCACAGATGAGCAGCGTGCGTTTTTGCAGGCAATGGCAGAATCCCTGCAGGCAGCAGACGAACTGGATGGCTCTGATTATCACAATTTGATCTATTCCGCAAAGGAAGAAACAGGCGAACTTCACCAGCGTATCAAGGAAATACTCGCAGTGGATGAACTCTCACTAAGCCCGAAGACTCTCTTTAAGGCAATCTATCTTTCCGTTCTGGGTCAGGCTTCCGGGCCAAAAGCAGGCTGGTTCCTCTCTTCCCTTGAGAAAGATTTCCTCGCCGAACGGTTTGCCGAAGCTGCTGAATTCCGGCCATGACAAAAAAGCCGCACTTTGACGCCTGGGAAGAAGAACACAGGCATGTGCGCTGGACAGAAGCACGCAATCTTCCTGAAATCAAGAGCTTTCTTCGGGATAATTCGAAGATTCTGGACGTAGGGTGCGGGAAGGGAAGATACTGCCTCCCCCTTTCAAAAGATCATGAACTCTACGGAACAGACATTTCCATTGAAGCTTTGAGAAATTTGCGGAAAAAATCTGAAGGCAGGGATATTTCGTTGCCCCTGTTTCACTCAAGTGCCACTCACATCCCTTTCAAGGACAACTCGTTCAACGCAGCAATCTGTACCGGAGTCCTGCAGCATCTCCTTGAAAATGAGAGGACGGAAGCTGCAGGTGAAATTTCCCGCATTCTCAAACCAGAAGGCATCTTATTTTTCGAAGCCTTCGGAAGAGGTGATTTCCGCTATGGTGGAGAGGAAGTAGAACCTCACACTTTTTCCCGGAAAAACTGTATAATCTATCACTATTTTACAAAAGAAGAACTTAAAGAACTGTTCTCCGGGTTTGAGTTTATTGATTTAAAAGAAGAAAAAAGGGAAAAGAATTTTCACGGGAATAAGTATTCCCGTCATTCAATTTCCTTTGTGGCCAGAAAACTCGTTTAAAAGTTAAAAATACCAATCTGGTCAAGCAGTATAATCAGGAAGGCACCAATCGGACCTCCAATGGCACAGGTAAGAATTACCACTGCCGAATATGAAATCCCCAAGCCGAAGATGATATTACCGCCAAATATTATGAGCAAACCAAGTATTGTGTTAATGATCATGCTCTTGACGGTCTTGAGAATCTTCCAGATTATCAATGCCACAATTATAGCAACCAGAATGAGAAGTATCTCAGTTCCTACCATGTGTTAAAATATGCAGGTTCAATATTTATTATTTACCGATGCAGGATAAAAAGAAGCTACTGATTATTTTCTCCAGTTCCTGAAAATCGGAATAAATTCCAATATGAAGATTTGCGTTTGTGTTTCCCAGAATCATAGCTGAAACCGTTGAACCTTCTTCGTAAATGCACAAAACAGGAAGTCCCATATTGAGAGCAGAACACACCTCATAGCCTACTCCTGTGGACGCAACTGAAACTTCCGCAACCATGCAGTCACTCCTGTCAAGAAGATACATATCCCGGCTGAAGATTTCCGATTCAGCCATTCCGACTTCTTTTTCTTCAACCAGCGGGTCTGCAACGTGGTGAGTGCTGATTTCATGCCCTAGATTTTCAATAATCTCTGCAACCTGTTGGTATGTGGAGAGCTTCTGTCGGCCACCCCGAATCGAACCTGAAAGAAATACGTTCATAGGACTCCTCTGTAATAGTGACCTCTCGTATAGATTTTGCCTTTCCTCTCTACCATTTTTCCAGCATCCAGAGCTTTCCTGTAAGCAGATGTTACTCCCATGATGTCGTCTTCATCCCACCTGGCATCGATGCGGATACTTCTTACACCCGCATCTATGATATCCTGTAATTTTCCAAGCATGCTGAGTTTCTTTGAGTTAAGGATATGAGTCCTGCAATGTTCATCCGTGATGACCGGGAAAGAAAAACCTTTCTCATCCACAAACTCATACCTTGCTTTTTTGCAGATACTCTCTGATGGTCCACTGCAACCCAGAAGTTCTGCAAGGAGGCAGTATTCGGAGACCATGAGTTCCAGTCTTCCCTCAACAATTGCCTCCGACTCAAATGACATTGCAATTTCATTGATTTCCTCAAGAGTCAATTCCGGTGAGACCGTGGACATTACGCTGCCTTTTCCTTTCAGGAAAGAAGAGGAATAGCTATTGAAAACATTCAGTGGCGAATCTGCTATTACCGGAATTCCTCGTTGGTGGGCGAGATTGAGAACTCCTGCATTGGATGCTATAATACCATCGCATTCGACGGCCATTTCAAAGACTTTCAGAACATCTGCCATTTCTGAATCCATGCATATACGCGGAGTAAAGAGATAGAGCCTGCATCTGTGTTCCTGACAGAGGAACCGCGCACGCTTGAAATCCACTGGTGAAATCGGATAATCAAAATATATAGTATTTGCACCGCCAAGTACTGCCTCTTCAGCACCTTTGAAGGAAGAAACCGCAACCGATAGAGAAGGGACTTCTTCACTATAGTCTATCGAAAACTCAGGTAGAATGTATAATTCACAAGCACGATGAGAGGATTCAGCACGTTTCTCCGCAAGTATCTCAGCAGCTTCATTACGAAGATTATTGAGTGCTTTCAGGGGAACAAAAACATTGCCTTCAATTTCAACGTTTATGCTACTAGCTTCAAAGATGGTATTTCCAAGTTTACGTAGCTGTTCTTCAATCTTTTCAGAATCCATAGGCCTGCTTTTTGCTTCTTCAACATCAAAATCAGATGAGACCTGAACTGAAAGTGAATCCGTATCCTTCATCCGGATTTCAATTGGATTTCCCACTTTGATCCTTGCCTCAATATCAACAGGAATTTTTCGCAAAGGGTGAGGTGATGTATAGGTCTTTTGAAGAGTATCAATTTGTGAAAAATCGGAGGTTTTGAAAACAAACTTCTCGTTTTCTACCATTGGGGACGAGATTTCAACAATATCTCCGGGAAAAGCCTCTTTGATCCTTTTCCCATTCCGATAAATAGTAGTTGCATGGATGCCGGTTTCCCCGATAGAAATGCCGTCTCCCTGCTTTAATGCGCGTTGTAGTTTTACCCTGACCTGCCCATAGTTACGATTGTAACCGATTACTTTACCCAATTCCAATCCACGGTTTGCCGGATTTTCCCTACTCATCATCCCACGATCTTGCCCTTCAAGATAAGCAGAAGTAAAACCACGATTGAACAACTGCATCAGATCCTCAATCTCATCTTCTGACACATAATAGGACTCCGGGGATTCAACATACCTGTCAATGAAAGTACGATACATCCGTACAACACCGGCAACATACTCCGGTCTTTTCATCCGACCTTCTATCTTGAAAGAATCCACACCTGCTTCAATGAGTTCAGGAATCATGGAAGCTGCACAGAGATCCTGCGGACTCAGCAGGTAATCTCCCGGGGTTTCAATTTCCTGTCCGTTTTTGGTAAGCTCATATTTGCGACGGCATGGTTGTGCACAGTATCCCCTGTTACCGCTTCTGCCCCCGATCATACTGCTCATCAGGCATTGCCCGGAATAGCAGATGCAAAGAGCCCCGTGAACAAAAACCTCGATTTCAATCCCACAGGTTTCTTTCAGGTTTTTGATGGATTCAAAGCTCATTTCACGTGAAAGTACAATTCGTTTTACTCCCATTTCCGCGAGCAGTTCAACAGAAGGGATATTGTGTGCTGTCATCTGGGTACTTGCATGAAGAGGAAGTTCTGGATAGGCTTGCAGGGCTTCACTGAGCAGGCCGATATCCTGAACAATCACAGCATCTGCACCCATATTGCAAATCTGGTAAAGCAAATCAATGGCATCTTCGAATTCACTGTCTTTTATCAGGGTGTTGACAGTGACATAAGCTTTCACTCCCCGGATGTGGACAAAATCAATGGCTTCTTCAAGCTCCTCTTCAGAAAAATTGGTTGCGTAGGCCCGGGCACTGAACAGATCACTTCCCATGTAAACAGCATCTGCGCCATTTTCAACAGCCGCAACCAGCGAGTCCCAGTCTCCAACCGGGGCAAGTAATTCAGGTTTTTTCATCATAATACTGCTTGTGGGTATGTCCTGATGTGATATATATTGTAGGAAAATGAGAAAAAGAGAGGGCGGAAGTCAAAATCACTTCCGCACATAGTAACGTACTACGACATAAAGACAAACTGCCAGAATTGCCAGATTATACAGGGCACGAATCAATGATACATACTCATATTCAAACCATGTATAGATCGCATCGTTTAATGCAAAGTAAAACTGGAAACTCGTCATAAGAATCAGCAGCATCAGGATAACCAGACTACCCTGTTTGAAATATCCTTTGAGCTTCTCCATTTCTGTCATCGTATCTTCACTCATCCTTACTCCTCCTGATTAAAACAAACGCTGCACCAAGCAGTGAACACACCACCAGCAAACTACTGAATCCAGGTGTTCCAGGCGCTTCATATTCACCATAATCCAACTCCTCCTGTGGTTCTTCCATTATGAAGTCACTGGTATCCACATTCTTGGATTGTATTCGTGTATCTCTGTCAATCTCTACCGTCGGATTGAGCTGTACATAATCCTCTCCTCGGTTGATGATTGTGTCACCGTCCCACAAAATAACTTCCACGGCGTAATTGTAGTTATCCGGAACTGTGAGATTTACACTGCGTATTATAGTGGCATCAGGAGCAAAGCTCCCTGTGGAAGTCCAAACCTTATCAGCAATTAGACGTGTGTCCATCTCCCGGGCTTTGAGAAGCATACGATAGTTATCGTTTTTGTCAAGCCCTTCATTTGCGAGATAAACATCAGCCTGGAAAGTGACCTTTCCACTATCTACGTCCTTTACAAGGAAATCCATTTCCTGAATTTCTATCCCGATTTCATTTACGTCGGCAGGCAGACTCTCAAGATTCCTTATCTGGAAATAGCCGCCTGAAAGTTCCTTCCCATTTTCAAAAATCCTGATCCGGAGATCATAGCCATCCCTCTTTGGAAGAGTAATAACCATGCTATCATCCACAAAGGAATCTCCCTCTAAGATTCCAAGTTCTTCCTCACCTTCAAATTCCAGGAAACCGGTATTTGTGTTGTAAGCTTTCAGGATCAAAGTTATATTGTCTGATGCTCCAACCCCACGATTTTCAATTGTGGATGTTACATTAAGGTCAACAAAAGAACTTCGAACTTTGTCTGCAGCCACGTCCACATTGGAAACATGAACCTGACTATTTTCATCAAAAGATTTTATGCATCCGCCTGTGAAAGTTGCGATTAAGACAAGCAATAGCAATGATATAATTTTTATGTGGTTAGTAGTTTTACTCATAAAGTAACCCCTTCTGTGAAGGGTACTAAAGCTATTTAATCATTGTGTAAAAAATTCACTATGTTGAAAGGGGATATTAGTAAAGCAAGTTCTCAGTCTGTACAAATGCAGGGTTTCATGCCGCATGTTGGGCAGGAATCAGGATACTTCTCACAAAACACTTCTTCGAGATCAATATCATAGAGGTTAGCCAGAGCGCCTATCCAGGCAAAACAATCCGCCAGTTCTTCCCGCAGATTTTCCCTATCATCCCGACGTATGGACTCTGCAAGTTCCCCAACTTCTTCCACCAGCCAGAGAGTCGTTGCGGCTGGTCCTCTGCGTTTGTCATTTTCTGAGTAGAGGTCACGCATGAGCCGCTGGAATTCGGAGATCTGCATGAAATTCACCCTTTTCGATTACGCACCGGAACGTCACGGCTGCGAAGATACTCTTTTACATCGTCCACTGTGTATTCCCCGAAGTGAAAAATGCTGGCAGCTAAACCCGCATCAGCTTTTGCATCCCTAAATCCGTTGTACATGTGCTCGGGGTTGCCAACGCCTCCTGATGCAATGATCGGGATTTCAAGTTCTTCGGAAAGCTTGCGGGTAATAGGAACATCAAAGCCATCGTAGGTGCCATCGCGGTCCATGCTGGTAAGAAGAATTTCGCCTGCACCAAGCTCCTCAACTTTTTTAGCCCACTGGACAGCATCAATGCCTGTAGGTTTGCGGCCTCCGTAAATTACAACTTCGTACCAGACTTTAGTTCCGTCTTCAAGTGTAAGAATAGTTTTATCGGAATTATTCTCAACATCCGGATTTCTCTTGCAGTCTATGGCGACTACAATACACTGGGAACCAAAAATTGTGGAGGCTTCCCGCACAAGTTCCGGGTTTTTGATAGCAGCGGTATTAATTGAAACCTTATCCGCACCAGCCCTTAGAATCTCGCGAATACGCTCAACAGAACTGATCCCACCACCAACAGTCAATGGAATAAAGACCTCGTTGGCAGTACGCTCAATGACATCTATCATGGTGTCCCTGCCTTCATGGGATGCGGTGATATCAAGAAATACTAGCTCATCAGCACCCTGTTCATTGTACTGTTTCGCAAGCTCCACGGGGTCACCAGCTTTTCTCAGGTCAACGAATTCCACGCCTTTTACAACGGTACCACCTTCTTCATCAAGGGTGACATCGAGACATGGGATTATTCTTTTTGTGAGCATGATAATGGATAATGAATCATCCGTGTATTAAATATTGCTGCCGGGAGCTGGAGAAATTGTATTTAATACGGGAGATTCCAGTTATACTAAAAATCGTCTCGAAAATTTCATGTAACAACAGTGGAAAATATAGTATTGAACAAAGGAATGGGGTGGCTTATATGATGTACAGCAGGCGTGCCTTTGTTTCACCTGTTAAGTACATGCTTCGGGACATACCGAAGGACAGGTATCTAAATGTGCACGTCATCCTGAAAAACCTGAAAGAATACGACATTCCCAGGATTACTGATTGTCGAGAAACTTCCGATGGCAGATGGATTGTATTTGAAGAAGGGGAAAAGAACAGCCACATCGCAACTTTCCTCGATAAAGAGAATGTAAGAGAGTTTTACATTTTTTATGTGCAGGCATCAATAGACTGTGAAGCATGCGCGTGATTTTCGAATCGATTTAGACCTTTGCAGGCCAGATTTAGCGGATAGTTTGTAGTCAGTAGTAGCAAAATAATATATATTAGTAACACTTATAGCGCAGCAAATTGTCAATGATAACAAGGAGAGTGTTTTATGAAAAAAATAATAACAACAATGGCTATTGCCTTTATACTGCTTACCGCAGGTATGGCAAGTGCCCACTTCACCATGGTATTTCCATCTGATGATGAAAACATGTGGGATGTAACACCAGAAGATTATATTGCTGAACTTGGCGATACCAAGACAATCTACATGGCCTGGGGCCACCCATATGAGCATATTTCCTTTGACATGGATCCGGAAGTTGAAGTCTCAATAACCAAGCCAGACGGCGCAGTTGAACAACTGGAAATTGAAGAAGTCACTGTTGACAGCATGGATGAAGATGGAAACATGGGAACCTTTGTTGCCTACAGGACTTCTTTTGTTGTAGATCAGCTTGGAGACACGGTCATTTCTGTGAAATATGAGGATGGGGAAGAAGACATGATTGACTACACCAAAGCTGTGATCCACTGCGGGGAAGAAATGTGGATCGGTTGGGACGCCGAAGTTGATCAGGAAACCGAGATTATTCCTTATATGAGACCTTATGGAATGGAAGAAGGGTTTGTGTTTGCAGGAAAAGCGCTCTATAACGGCGAAAGCCTTGCAGGCGCTGATGTGGAAGTCGAAATTTATCACGAGCTTGAACCTGCAATTGACATTGTTGAAGAAGCAGAAGAAATGTACCCTTATGATGCACCCATGGTGTTCACACGACTCACAAAATCCAATGATGAAGGTGAATTCGTATACACGCTTGATGAACCGGGAATCTGGTTTGTGGGCGCAACAATGGAACCTGAAAATGGGCAGCCTGTAAGAGGTGTATTCATTGTACCGGTACTCGAGGAATTCCCCGCATCAGAAGAAATCGATCTTGTCGAGTTACAGGAAGCTGTTGAAGAAGCACAGCAAACAGCTGAAGAGGCAAAAGAAACTTCAGGAAATGGAAATACCAGTGTGCCCGGATTTGAAGTTGCTTTTGCAGCAATCGGAATGATTGCGGCAATCCTGATAACTTCCAGAAGGAAATAAAAGGGGAGTATTCTCCCCCCAATCTTTTTTTATACTAGTTAATAACTAATTATCGATTCATAACACTAGTTCGGATTAAATTTAGGAATTCTCACAAGAGGAAGTTAAATGGTTCACATATCAGATGGCATACTATCGCCGGTAGTTATTGGTACCGGCTGGATAATAACAGCCATCTTGCTTGCAGTCACCCTCTGGCTGGACAAAAGGAAAAACGACACATTGGATGAAATTCCAAAAATATCCATCCTGACTGCGGCGTTTTTTGTTGCTTCCCTGATTCACATATCCCTTGGACCAACAACTGTGCATCTGGTGCTCAACGGTCTCCTGGGAGTTGTACTTGGTCTAATGGCATATCCGGCAATGTTTATCGGGCTGGTTTTGCAGGCATTACTATTCCAGCACGGAGGAATTACAGTTCTGGGAGTCAATACCATGAATGTGGGGATTCCGGCATTGATTGTGCATTTCATTTTCCGGAAAGGTTGTTCACTTGGAATAAATCCGCCTGCAATCGGAGCTGTTTGTGGAGGGCTTGCTACAGCAATAACTGCCATTTTACTGGCTGCGGCCCTTGTAACTACAGGAGAGGAATTTACCGAAGTGGCTTATGCAGCCATTATAGCCCATATTCCAATCATAATTGTAGAAGGAATAATAACCGGTGCAGTAGTCGGTTTTGTACTCAAAGTGAGACCCGAACTCCTGAAAATAGGATAAGAGGTGTAAAGAAATGAAATACGGCAGAGTTTGTTGTATCATAGTTTTTGCAGCAATCATTTTTTCAACCATAGCATTGCCTGTTTCCGCACACAGGGTTTACCTCATGGAACAGGTAAACGAAGTGGAAATTAAGGCATGGTATGGCGGTGGAGACCCAATTATAAATGGCGAAATTACAGTTTATGCCATCAAAAATGGTGATGAAGAGGTTTATCTTGAAGGGGTTACCGATGAGGAGGGATTATACCACTTTACCCCGAAACTGGGAGTTTCCGAGTACAGGGTAATTGTTTCACAAATGGGACATCAGGACGAACTCAATTTTAACCTAAAAGGGGAAACTGGAGATGTTGCCTCAGAAACCAGTCCCGAAAACACAGAACTGCCGCTTGCTGCGAATATTGTTGCAGGAATCGGATACATTGCAGGAATTGCCGGAATTGCAATGATCCTGAAAGCCCGGAAAATACATGGAGAATAAGCCAATAAAGGTGTATGAACGATGAAATATCCGCATATTGATCTGTATGCATCCATGGAATCTCCCATACACCGCCTTGATCCCCGAGCAAAGATTATTGCATTTTCAACCCTTGTTTTTTCATTTGTTTTTCTTGGAGATATCCGGCTTGCCCTTATCGGATTGTTCTCATCTGTAGCGATATCCATGATATCCAAAATCCCCACGTCGTTTGTAATCCACAGAATTAAGTGGGTTTTCCTGTTCCTTTTCCCTCTTCTTTTTGTCCTGCCCCTGACTACAAGCGGAACATCGATCTTTAGCATCGCAGGGTTTCCTTTTACATCAGAGGGACTGGAATATGCATTGCTAATCATAATCAGAGGAACAGCCGCTGTAACAATCGTTGTCGTAATGCTTGGAAGCATGAGGTTTGACAACACTATAAAAGCCCTCTATATGCTGAAAGTGCCGGCTACCCTTGTCCAGATGCTTATGTTTACATACCGCTACATCTTTGTCATGATCGATGAATTCCAGAGAATGTGGAAAGCCATTACTGCCAAAGGTTTCAGCCTCAAAACAAATAAATATGGTCTTTCAATACTGGGAAACCTGATAGGAATGCTGATTCTCAAAAGCTATGATCGGGCAGAACGTGTCTACCAATCAATGGTTGCAAAAGGATATACAGGAAATCCGGCAACCCTTACAACATTTAAAATGGAAGCAAAAGATTACATAATATGCGCCTCTTTAATCAGTTTTGCAATTCTCTTACATACGTATCATCTGGTGCCACTATGAAAGAAGCTATCAAGGTGCAGGGGCTCAACTATACTTATCCTGACGGAACCCGGGCCCTGAAAAATGTCAACATGGAAGTTTTTCCAGGTGAAAAAGTAGGAGTCGTCGGCCCAAACGGCGCAGGCAAAACAACTCTTTTTTTACACCTCAACGGCACCATTAAAAATCCTGATGGGAACATAAGCATTTTCGGAAAGGACATCTCATCCCTGCAAACAGGCGAAAGAATACACAATGTGGGTGTGGTATTTCAGGATCCCGATGATCAGTTATTCATGCCCACAATCTTTGATGATGTTGCCTTTGGGCCTATCAATATGGGATTGCAGGAAGATGAGGTGCGTCAACGGGTCAAGACTGCACTTGCCCTTGTAGGTCTTGAGGGATTCGAAGACAGGGTCCCACACAACCTGAGTTACGGGCAGAAAAAAAGAGCTGCTATTGCCGCAGTTCTTTCAATGGAGCCGAGAATCATCATTCTTGACGAGCCCACGGCAAACCTTGATCCGAAAAGCCGGGCCGAGCTCATAAGACTTCTTAAGAGGCTCAACAGGGATGGAATTACTACAATCATAGCGACCCACGATGTAAACAGTCTGCCTGAGTTGGCAGATCGTATTTACATCATCAATCAGGAAATAGTTGCTGAAGGACCCCCAAGAGATATTTTTTCTGACTGGGAACTGCTAAAGGAAAATGATCTTGAAGCACCTGACGTATTCAAGCTGTTCAAAGTGCTTACATGCTTCGGATATGACTGCGAGGAACTGCCACTCAGTCTCGATGAGGCCGTTGCTGAATTAACAAAAACTATCAGTGATGCGGAAGGACATGTGCATCTCCATATCCATGAACACACACATAGTCAAGTTCAGAAATACCTGCACAACTACAACCATCATCAGACATCTGATGAAGATCCGAACGAAACGGCATCAAACTACAATAAACTTTAAAAGCTGTGCAACATAAGAATATAAAGATGAATCCCTGCCCAAAAATTATCATTGTCTTCATCCTACTATCCCTTTTTTGCATTCCTGCACTCGGATACGACTACCAGCACGAAGAGATCTGGATCCATCAGGGTACTTTTACGATAGGAGATGGTGAGAGAGCAGAAACCGGGATATTTACAATACGCAACTATGCACCTGAAGGAGAAGGCTTCCGAATACTCTTTTACCGAAACGGGGACTATGCCGATGACTTCTATCTGGATGATTCCTCAAGCAATGAATACGTCTATGATAGTTCCCTGAAAATAGCAACCGAAAGCATATCTGACGGAACAATAACAGTAAATGTCTTCCAGCGGGAGTTTGAGAAAGTATGGATCTTCAGGGAAAGACATCGGATTTCACCGGGAGAAGTTATTGATTACAGCGATGTTTCAGTGGAATTGCTGGAACTAAACGAAGCGGAAGCTGTGCTGAAAAATACCTATAACGGGGAAGAAGCTGAAGAACAATTTGAGATACGGGATGTGAAGCAGTATGGTGACACCAAGGTAAGGCTCACATTCATAGATATAGATTCAGTTGTTATTGAATTCTACGGCCCAGGTGTACCTGCCTTAGAGGTAGTTGCCGGCAACCTGAGTGAAAGTTACCGTTGTAATGAAACCGTAAATGTAGAAGTCATTGTGAAGAACACAGGTGAAATCCCGCTTCGTGGGGTGAATCTGATGGGTTCACTGGATACAGGCAGCATTTCTCCAGATTCATTCCAGACAGAAATAATCAACCCCGGAAAATCCAAATCCGCAATATTTGAAGTCCGGCCGCCAGTCTCACCGGTAGATAAAGAAATGATGATTAAGTTTGAAGTTGAAGCTTCCGATTATCTTGCCAATGAACTGTCTGCGGAAACAAGTAAGAGTACAACCGCAGAGCCTTTCATATCCATCAGTAAAGAGCATGAAGGAAACATTTTGTCCCTTACAAATGTTGATGATTCTACTTTAGAGGTATTTCTGACAGTGAGCAACTATGCACCCTCGGATACTTCTGTGAACGTCAGGGATGAAATCCCCGATTCATTCCTTCTTATTGATTACGATTCCCCCGAATGGGATGTTATAGTCCCTGCAGAATCATCCAGGAAAATCGAATACACAATTGCGGCCAATGTACCTGGAAATTTCACTTTGCCATCTGCAGCTGTTGAATACAACCATCAGGGCGGAAGCTATGAAATTAATTCAAACATTCCGGGGAAAGTAGTTGTTGAAGGTACAAAGATTGGAATTTCAAAGTCCTCGGATATTGAGTATGCACAGGAAGGGGATATTGTATGGATAACCCTTACCGCCATAAATGAGGGTACTACGGAAGCGACTGTTGAGATCAACGATGATATTCCCGCAGGCATTGAATTCGTGAGCGGTGAAACTGCATGGTCCGGATCACTTGAACCACAGCAAACCAAGATCCTCAAATATGTAATTCTGGCAGGAGCCGATGACTTCCAGCTACCGGCCGCAGAACTCAATTACCAGACAGCAAATGAAAAAGGAAAAGAGGTCTCAAATATCCTGACCATATTTTCCGGAGAAGAAACATTGGAAGAGACAGTTGAAAGGATTGAAACAGAACAAATGGGAAGACTTGGAATAACCGGCTTCCTGCTCAAGGCATACCTCGCAGTATTCTCAATCATACTTATAGGGCCCTTTGGAGTATACCTATATATAAATCGACGACATTAAAATACAGACAGAGGGATTTAATGGATATATTAATGCTTGTCGCATCGGTTCTGCTTTTTGTCCTGCTGTCTGTGGCAACAATATTTCTAATGTTCAGGGTATCATCTTTCTTCGCAATGATACTGCTTACATTGCCTTTTTTGCTCGCTGCCCTGATTCTTCCCGAGATGACACAAAGTTTCCTTTCCCATGAGCACTTCCTGCTTGGCGAGGGACAGGTCCCAATAAACAACTACCATATGCTCTTTGTTACCTGGTTTACAATTACCGGAATTGTTGTTTACAGTGAATTCCTGTCATGGTACATGAGCAGGAACCGCAGCTAAGTGCCTTAAACATCCAGAATACTTTTGATCCAACAGCTTATTATAGAAAAGCGTTCAGTGCTTCTATGGTGGTATTTTGAATTCAAAACTATTTTTATCCCTGATAATCCTGTTAACTGCACTGGCAATGGGATGCGTATATGAGTCCGCTGAAGAGACGTTTGTTATCGAAAAGGGAACTTACCAGTACTATGAATTTGAAATTCTGGAATATGACATCGTGGATATTAGTGCAGATACCGGAAACGTCCCGATAAACATCTACGTTCTTGATTCAACCAATTTCAACAGGTATGAATCGCTAAGGACGTTTGACACCATGGATATTAGAGTGGATACAATCAAAACCCAGCTATCGTTTGAAGCTCCACACGATGGCAAGTATTACGTTGTTTTTGAATCAATAGACTCAGATGCCCGAATTGATGTGTCCTATGAGATTTACTGATTTTGAGAGGATGAATTTCTCGCACCATTTTTACACTTCAAATTTAAACATCCATCAGATACTCAAGAAATTAAGATGTTCTCGATGAAAATTAAGACATTTGTGGCATATATGGAAAATAGTGACATTGATTTGACCCCTGCATAAATATCCTCATTGCCCAAATAATAAGTTTTAATGATTGTCACAAACAATGATTATATATATTAGGATTAAAGAATATATCTAAAAGAAATAGTACCGTTGTGTCAGGACACAGCCCGGTTCAAGCCCGGACAGCGGCATTGGTGCAGAGGTTGGAGCTCCCCAACTACCCCAAAAACGTACCCCAGCCTTATGTGCCTGAAAAACGACAAAAACGATGGGAAGAGCAGGACATAGCAGAAAACGATGCTAAGGGACCACCTTGCTGACTCTTGCTGCTCATGTTCTTCCCCTTCTTTTTATAGATATTTTGAGGAATTATTGATGGAATGATTACTCATCTGAATTTACTTTCTCTATGGGAACTTTAAATGAGAAAGTACTTCCTTTACCAACCTCGCTTTCAACCCATATCTCACCGCCGTGCAATTCTACAAAATTTTTCGCAATTGGAAGCCCGATACCAACACCTCCGTAGTCCCTTGTCATCGAACCATCAAGTTGCATAAAAGAAATGAATAGCCTTTTTTGATCTTCCGGGGAAAAACCAACACCTGTGTCTTTTATGGACATTTCCACGAAATTCCTGGCTTTTTTCGCTGCCACTGATATAAAACCCTTCGGAGGCGTAAATTTTATAGCATTATCAATCAGGTTATACAAAACCTGTTTGATTTTTTCCTTGTCAGCCTCAATGGTACCAATGCTCTCATCCACATCAAATGATATCGTAATCTCTTTCGACATAGATAAAGGCACCATGGAAACAGCAACATCATTGATAGTTTCCTGCAAATCAAAATGATGAATGTCAAGTTCCGTTTTTCTTAGATCAATATTTGCAATAGCTAGAATGTTGTTAATAACGCTCAATAGCTGTTCACCATTTTTCAAGACCTTTTTCGCGTATTTTAGCTGGATCTCATTTAGTGGTTCAGTATGCTCACCATCAACAAGTATGTTAGAAAAACCTATAATAGAGTTAAGGGGAGTGCGAAGCTCATGGCTCACGTTTCTTAAAAGTTCAGTCTTGGACATATTGGCACTTTCAGCCGCAATTCTTGCATTTATAATAGCTTCTTCTGCTTTCTTGTATTCAGTAATATCAACTGCAGATCCCATTATGCCAAGCAATTCGCCATCTTTGGACATAATCACATTTGCTGCTAGAATGGATGGGAATTCCGAACCATCCTTCTTAACACCTATCGTTTCTCCTTCCCATTTCCCCTCAGAAAGCAATGTTGCTATTATTTTCTCAGCACGATCTTTTCTTTTCCAGAAACTAAAGAGAGGCTTTCCAAGAACCTGTGATTCGTTATCGTATCCCCACATCCCAACGAAAGCAGGGTTGGCATAAATTAAATTTGAATTCATGTCTGCAAAGCCAATTGCATTAATGGATTTTTCAACAGCATTCTCCTTTATCAGAAGTTCCTGTGATAGACGCCTGGTTTTATGCTTTAAAATTTGAAATCCCAGTATTGAAAAAATTGGCAGGAATAGACAGAGAGCCGTGACCAGCAATATTAAGAAATGTACATGACTCAATTCCAGAACATAAAAAGAAAGTGAGAATATAACCACAATCGAAAAAACAACTACAGCATAGCAGAATATGATGAATAGTGTCCAAAGATCCCGTTTTTCTAAAAATTCAAATTTCACAATGAATAATTGAAATTTTAATATATAAAAACCTCACGTAGTGACAGAAATATGCCAGTCAAAAGCTCACTCTCCGACATTGTAATAGTAATACTCGCCCATGGACTTCTGTTTCCGATCAAGGTTTGAATCCTTTTTGTTAACACGTGGCCTGCGAGTGTCCTCATCCCTCCTGAAAGTAATATCGAGGTTAGCAAGGAACTTGTTCATGCCTTCCTGCATGCCTGTGGGAGAGTGAGCCAAACCATGGATCGCCGGTTCACCTTCAAACACAATGAGCCTCTCACTCAACATATCAATCATATAGATGTCATGGTCAACAACCATGGCGGTCTTCTTGCTGTTTTCCGCAAACCGCTTGATAGTCTTTGTTGCAAGAGCACGCTGCTCAACATCAAGGTGTGCACTGGGTTCGTCAAGAATGTACATGTCCGCATCACGGGAAAGACATGCAGCGATAGCTACCCTCTGCAGTTCGCCACCACTGAGATCGGTAAGAAGCCTGTCATACAGCTTCTCAAGGTTGAGAGGTGCTGCAATTTCAGACTGGTAATAGCTTGAATCAAATTTCTTGGATATACCCCTCAGGAAAAAGTTCACAGGGATTGGCTGATCCGCTTTGATGTACTGGGGTTTATAGGATATCTCAACATCCAGATCCATTTCCCCTTCGTCAGGTTCCTCAACGCCTGCGAGTACTTTCACAAATGTGGACTTGCCTATACCATTTGGCCCTACAATACCGAGCACTTCACCTTCCTTAAGGGAACCTTCATCCACATTCATGGAGAAACCGCCCTCATAGCTTCTCGTGAAACTGTCATACTCCACAAGGGTTGCTACATCAGTTTCAGATCTTGGTGGATGAACTTCAAAAGTAATGGCATCCGGCCTTACACGTACGTTTTCCTCGGGTAAATAACCCTTTAGGTACTGGTTTATTGCAACCCTTACACCCTTGGGGTGAGTAATCACGCCGTACCCTGCTGGCATACCATATGCAATGTGCACCGCATCGGAAAGCATATCAAGGATGGCGAGATCGTGCTCAACCACGAGCACCGCCCTATCCTCTGCGATTTCCTGAATAAGCTGGGAAACTTTGATTCTCTGGTGGATATCAAGATAAGGACTGATTTCATCAAAGAAATAGAAATCCGCATCTTTAGCAGCACACGCGGCAATTGCAACACGCTGCAGCTCACCGCCGCTTAAATCGCCTATATTGCGGTCAATTATATGTGATAGTGAAAGTCTTTCAATTAGGTCATCGAGCTTACCGGAATCATCGACACCGGCAAGGAGATCACGGGTTTTACCCTTGAAAGCCTTGGGAATCATATCCACATATTGCGGTTTCTGGGAAAGACGCACTGCACCATCTGCAACCTTTTTGAAATAATCGTACATGGAAGTACCGGCAAAATGCTCCAGCACGACGTCCCAGTCGGTATTTCCTTCCCCGAAATTGGGGATCATATTCCCGGAAAGTATCTGGACACAGGTACTTTTTCCGATACCATTGGGACCCAGGATACCTGATACCCTTCCAACTTCAGGTGTCGGAAGGCCATAGAGAGCAAAACCATTTTCCCCGTATCTATGGGTTGGCTTATCCAGTTCTTCGGGCAAGCCGATAATCATTATAGCATCAAAGGGACATTTGTTTATGCAAATGCCACATCCCACACACATTTCCTCGGAAATAATGGGTTTCCCGTCATCTCCAAAAACAATAGTCTCATCCCCGGTTCTCACCCGAGGACAAAATTTTTCACATTCATGACTACATCTGCGGGGCTGACACCTATCCCTGTTTAATATTGCAATTCGCATGCTAATCCCTTTAAGGCTATCAGGACATCTTATCAATTAAGCAGAAGAGTCCAGGTAACAAGACAGAAATCGATTACGATGAATTCAACATAGAGCCATCCCTTGATACCGAATTCTTTTGGATCGATCTTAAGTATCGGAAAGATCAGGCGCTGTACATAATAAGCAAGTATTGCAATGATAGCAAGCAAAGCATACCACTGTGTGCCAGTAGCTGCATCAAGCTGGAAATAAGCAATTGCTCCGGCCACAACTCCAAGATATGCAGCAACTGCGGTTTTGATAATGCCCTGAATCTGCGAGGTACGCTTTTCTTCAGGGGTCATCTCCTTGATAGCTATTTTGCCAGCAGAATCTGCTGTTTTTGCAGAAGAAGCTTTTTCTTCAGCGTTTTTGGAGCTTTCCTTAGTATTTTTCTTCAAGGGTCATTCTCCTGAGTGAATGTTGTGGATGTTCATAGACGTCATAACCTATATAAACATTTATTGTCCGCTTTTTCACAGGAACTCATTGCTCAATACATTTGAGATATTCTCAGTGGAAATTGCTTCAAAGCCGAGTGAGCATAAATGGGAAGCAAATCGTGACGGCCGATGTCCGGTAGGATGGTAGACCACAACAGCTTCCGGATCTATTTGCTCAACCATATCCACAAGGCCCGGTGCATCAAGGTGGTCACTGAGACAAACCGAGGGAAAAGGATGATCCTGCCTGGCGGACAACACATATTTGGAAATTGAGGAAGAAAGCTTTCCAAGATGATGAGGTGGAACTATGCTTACCTTTTCCGACATCCCGATATCAACCAGTTCACCTGCCTCATGAGTCAGGGAACGTGTAAGTTCAAGAGAAGTAGACTCCATGGAAATCGGGCCCTCATACCCCATCTGCCGGATTAATTGCACTGCTCTTTGTGCTTTTCCAAATGAATAAGCACCAAAAGCAACTCTTTCCTCTGAAAAAAGAACCTCTTCAAAAGCTTCCAGATCATCTTTAAAGTGGCAGAACGGATCTCCGGGATCACCGTAGTTTGCTTCGGTTATGAGTACATCACATTTCGGCAAATTTGATGCATCCTTTACGTCACCTGTGACCAGAATGCGAACCCCGTTTTCGTTTTCCCAGCCAAAAGCCACAGAGCCTTCCGTGTGCCCAGTGCTATAAGTCCGGACTTTTACATCGGCAATTTCACCTTCACCATTTTCAGTGACAAGATTACCTTCATAATTCTTTCCATGACGCAACTCAAGTGCTTTCGCCGTTTTCTCCGTGCAGGCAGCCCTCTCGGAGCGCATAGCTGAGCTGCCATGATGATCAGAATGAGCATGGGTGATGAGATAAGCATCCGGTTGAGGATATTTCTGAGGAGTACGGGTTGTATCAACCACAAATGAGAGCACGTCCCCTTCTTTGGATCTGAATTTGAGACCTATATGTGGTTTAAACCCACCACGTGAATTTTTCTGCCGGTAGACCAGTAAACCCATTTCTATAAGCTTATCCAAAGACGTCCCTCGGAAAGGAGAAGGGGCACAATGTATTTTAGGCTACCGAGAAATGGAAAATAAAATCTTTAAGCCTTGCTTAAGATTTTAAAGCCAACTATTGAGAACACAGGAAGATAAACACAGAGAGCAGTGATCATCATCACTACATAAGTAGGGGAGAGTTCCATCACCAAAAAAGCAATTGAAGCCATAATGACTACCAGAAAAATAACTATCCCAAAACCGATGATCGTTAAATAGTGAACTTTTTTCAGATCCATGGAGTATAATTAAACACATAATTATATAAATTGTTCTATAACAGGTTTGTTATATCCTGCCCGAATTAAAATCATTTTCCTGAAATGAAATCCAACTAAAACCCACTTATATGAAATGTAAATTGGAAAACAAAAAAAGAAAAAAAGAATCAGAGTAATTGTGATAACTCTGAGTTAAGGACATCCTTGCTGGTTACGCCGGTAAAGCGGCGAACTTCAGCTCCATCCTTTTCGATGATTAGTGTGGGTACTGCGTGGATCCCGTATTTACCTGCGAGATCCGGGTGCTGATCCACATCAATAAGCTTGACTTCGACTTTGTCTCCCATTTCATCCTCGATTTCCTTGAGGATTGGTTTCTGCATCTGGCAAGGGCCACACCATGTAGCGCTAAAATCAAGTAAAACAACATTGCTCATTTTTGATCACCTTTTGACCTTTGACTGCTATATACAACCCCTTCTTTCAAATGGTTTGCGTTGTGTGCAGTTTTGTAAACTCCCCACATAACCAAGTGGTATTTTAATATATAAATCTAACCGCCTTAAATGTCTTTTCCGGGAGATTTGCGGATGTTGCTGAAATACATGCATTCATCGCTTGAAAACAGAGGCATCGGTACATCTGCATCGACAATCCTGATTCCTGAGTTCCGTATTATAACACAGGGAATCCGTTCTCCGGCCTCTCCCATAACCAGCTGGGCTGCTGAAACAAGGTTGTCTGCAACAGCCTTGTGAGTAATGCTCAGAGGTTTGCCAAAAAGATCAAGAGAACCCCGTGAATCCTCAACCGGAACAATACCGGAAGTTCCAAGGGCAATCCCAACACATCCAAGCCGCATGGGTTGTGTCCTGCTATCCCCTATTATGATTCCTACTCTACAACCGTATTTATCATTAAAAGCTTTCCTGATTTGACCGGCACTCTTTTGCGCATCTTCAGGCAACAGTACAACGTGCCCTTCAGGAGCATTTGAGCCATCAATTCCAGCATTCGGGGACAGATTTCCTTTTGTGATAGTCAGTGCTGCACCGGCAACTCCACCGAATACTTCATCACATTCAAGGAGCACGAGTTCCATTTCCCTCGGATCAAGGCTGAATCTGTGAGCATAGCGGACAGCCTCCTGTCCCGGTTCCACCTCAGACAGTTTTACAACCCTGTTTTCTGCCGTTGCAACAGCTGATTCCGCAAGAACGACTATATCCCCATCTTCAGGGAAGATGTCATTTTCTTCAAAAGCAGCCTCAAGAATTGCAACAATGGAATCACCCGGCTTTATCAGTTCGGTCCGGATACCGAGCAATCCTATGAATTTGCCGGCATTGTCACTCTTTACCTTCAAGGTACTCCCCCATTATCTGAATAGCACAATACTCCCCGCACATGGAACATGGGCCAACCATGGGACAAATATCCCTTGGTCTGTCAGAATCGAAGGCAAGTTCCATCTGCCCTTCCCAGTCAAAACTTGCACGCCTCTCGGCCAGCAGTCGATCTTTTTCACTTATCCCGTATTTAATTGAATCCCCAATATGAGCTGCAATCTTAAATGCCACCAACCCCTCACGAACCTGATCAGGAGTTGGAAGGGCAAGGTGTTCGGAAGGAGTTATGTAGCAAAGGTAATCAGCGCCTGCCCCAGTTGCCATACTTGCACCAACAGCCCCCGCGATGTGGTCATAACCTAGTGCAACATCCGTTGGCAGGGGACCGGCAACAAAAAGAGGATGCGGAGATGTTGATTTGTAGAGTTCAACAAATTCAGGAATTGCGGATGCTGCAACATGTCCACCCATTCCTTCAATAATTACCTGCACACCGGCCTTGTTGGCAAGATTAGCAAGATTGGCATTGGTCTGCATCTCCATCAGCTGCGCAGGATCCCTTGGATCGTGTATACAGCCACTTCGCATTGTATTTCCAAGGGAAAGAACGACATCCTTCTCCCTCAGGATATCAAGAACCTCTTCAAAGTTGTTAAGGTAAGGATTATCGCAATCATTGGTGAGCATGAAAACACTGGTAAAGGAACCGCCCTTTGAGACCATGCCCATTACCCTGCCTGAGCCTTTTACGGTTTCGAGCATTTTCTTATCGACACAATGAAGAACAACAGAACTTACACCCTCTTCAACCTGCAATCTCAGGTATGAAATAATATCGTCTTCTGTTACAGTTTTAAGACCTTTTTCAACAATTGCCTGATATATCGGAACCGTGGTAATTGGAAGCGTAGTGTTTTCAAAAATGCTCTTCCTGATTCTTGAAATGCTGCCACCCATAGAAAGATCAGTAATTGTATCAGCGCCATATTTTTCGGCGATTGCAGCTTTTTGCAATTCAGAAGCGGGATTGATGCTTGCAGCAGACGTACCAAGGTTAACATTGATCTTTGTGGATGCACCTTTACCTATGGCAGTTGGTGGGCAGCCATCCCTGACCATTATTACAAGACTTCCCTCAGCCACACGGGAAAGAACCGTGTTTTCGTCCATACCTTCCTTTTTTGCAACATATTGCATTTCAGGAGTTACTGTACCGTTTTTTGCATGATCAATCTGCGTGAGCATTGTTATGTCCATCCAGCGTGATTGGAAGTAAATTATTATTTTTCGTATAAGCCGCTTAGTTCAAGAATTGTCGGGATGCTGCGATTGTTACCAACTGGCATAAGGTGAATTCCCCTGCAAATCTTTTTCAGCTCCCGGATATGTTCCGCACATATTAAAGCTCCTTCCTTAGCCGGGTCTTCCGAGGATTCCAAACGGAAAATCAGTTCATTATCCACTTTTATTCCGGGAACGTTTTTGTTCATAAATTCTGCCATCTTTACGGATTTAAGAGGAATCAATCCGGCAAGTATGGGAACTTCCAGATGGGAAATGCTCTCAACGAAATCCTCAAACCGTCCCACATCATAGACAGCCTGAGTCTGAAGGAAATCCAGCCCCACACGTGCCTTTTTCTCAAGTTTTACTAATTGCATTACGTTCTCAGGATCGGTATTGCACACCGCCCCTTTCACAAAGACAGGTGTTGATTCCAGTGAATTTCCAGCCATATCCTTACCATTTTCCATACGGCTTACGGCTTGCAGGAGTTGCACAGCATCGAGATCGTATACAGGTTTCGAGCCGGGGTGATCGCCCTTTGTGGGGTAGTCCCCTGTCATAAGACAGATATTCCGCACACCAAGCCCGTAAGCACCGAGAAGATCGGATTGCAATGCAAGACGGTTGCGATCCCGGCAGGTGAGCTGCATGATAACTTCATGACCGGCATCCAGCAGGAGTTTTCCCATTGCCAGAGGAGACATCCGCATGACAGCACGCTGGTTGTCAGTGATATTGAAGGCATCCACGTAATCCCTGACAAATTCTGCATCTTCAAGGGCTGATGCCGGATCAACGCCCTTGGGCGGAGAGATTTCTGTGGTAATGATGAATTGGTTTGAGTTGAGTTTGTCACGGAATGTGGAAGTCATCCCGGGATTATATGTGACTTTGGTTTTTAAACTCATCGCGGAGATTGTGAACTACAAATTGTGCACATTTATTCTTCACCAATAGAATCTTCAACTGTTGAGTCATCTGTATCATCATCGGACTCTGGTGTTTGCTCCTCAATTTCAACTTTGAATTTTTTAGCTATTCGTTTAAGAAGATCCTGCTTTTCCACATCCTTTTGAGCCCAGTATAACTCGTGAAAAGGATCTGAGAGAACATCTGGAATATGTGACGCAGGAAGAAAATCTCTATTCACATCATTTTCTAAAACTGTATCCAAGAACCCTAAGCTAATAAAATCACCGTCTTCTTTTAGAGATTCTTCAACTAGATCTTGAATATCAGATCTACCGTCTGTCACTAGTTTTTTGTATTCAACAAATTGTTTATTATATTCATAAAATTCATCTGTTACAGAAAAGTGTTCGTCAAGAATTAGTTTAGTGATTTTATCTTTGTAGCGTTTTTGGAAACTGTCCCCAAGTAGATCCACAAACTTATGCCATCTTTCCTTTTGTTGAGCATTTAAATGAATATCATCCATAGCCCATTGTTCAGCGATTTCAAAAATTGAATTCAAAAATGCATTTCCGAGTGAAAAGCTCGATTTCTTAGCCTTCATCATTAAGGCGAGGTCTGCAAGAGAGGTATCCTCAGCAAAACATGTATCCCATCCTTCTTTTTCTAGTCGGACTAAAGCTGATGCAAGAGTATCAAGTATTTCCTTATCAGTCGTTTTCTTCAAAATCAAAAGAAGTTCATCTGAATAATTTGAAACGTCTAAAGTTGAGGAGGATTTTATCTCATTTCCGATTTCCGAATGCTTCATGAACTCATCTAATAATTTAGCATTTATACCGCTTGAATCATCTCCAATTAACGCCATTACAAAGTGCAATTTATTGAGCGATTCTGAGCAACTAAACAAGTCTGCAATTTCATTGTCAACAGCCAATTCAAGAATGTCAGCAACAAGCTTATTTTCTGGATTTTCAGCAAGCTCCCACAAAATGTCAAGCTGATTGAATTTTTTCAGATTTTCAAACATCCCTTTTGCATTCTCTTTGTTTCTGGTTAGCCAAACATCACGCATCAATTGAAATCCATTTATTGAATTAGCAAGTGGTGGAACTTTAATATCATGCAATTTGTTTTTGAAATAGTAAGCCATTATGAAGGCAGAATCAATATCCAAAGTCTGATCTTGATGATGATAGACAAAGTTATGGAATTGTCCTGTTTTGAGCAACTCTGCTATCTTATCCCTACAAGATTCACAATAAAATGTCAGCCAAATTAAAATATCAAGTGCTTCCCTAGATGGTTGATTCCCGTTCGATGCCGTACCATTATTCCAAAATATGTGGTTTTGACATGCTTGAGGAAGCATTTCCCATTTCCTTATTCCCGAATTAATAGAGTAAATGAAGAGTTCTTTTGTACCAGGTACAATTGAAGGAGAAGGAGGGATGTTCTCAGCAATGGAATCTACTATATCTTGTGGAGGAAGAACCCACTTATAAGCTGGTATTTGTTGCAAATTAGAAGCTTGAGCCCATTTTATCCAATTTTTCGAATCAATATCGTGGAGCGTCATCCCTTGGAAAGATGTGTTTCCCATACTCTCAGCTATTTTTTCAACACCTCTAACATTGCTTTCGTAGTCAAACCCATCGCGTGTCCTAATTTTTTCTCCTAGATCTGCTAAAGCATTATTCCAAACTGATTCAAGGAAATCCTTGTCTGAGGACATTTTGATTATTGGCAAATAACCGTCAATGTTTTCATTTATTGGGAGAGTCGACGGATCTACTAAAAACGATTTTTGTGCCTTTTGCACAAATTGAGTGCATTTATACCCATAATCTTCCCATAACTCTTCATAAATTGCTTTAGAGTATTTGAACAAATCAAAATGTGTTGATAATCTGCTTATATGAAGATCAAATACAGACCAGAATCCATCCCCATGCATTCTCATCAAATCTTTTAATTGTTCCCCATTTCCATCTTGCAAATCTTTTTCAATTTCAGGTTCAAGAAGTAATTGCTGACCTATTTCTGGACTAACACCAAAAACAATCCCTGCTAAGTGTTTGTCACATTCAGAAGGCAAAAAATGCCTGTCAGTTTCTTCAGGCAATTGACCGTCTTTCAAGTTCTCTTTTATTTTTTCAGTATCGGTATTATACAAATATTTGTGAATTACGTAGTAGGCTATACTTTCTACTGGAATTTCTTTGAAGACATGCAACCTCAGCAGACCAACTTGATTAACATAATTCTTAATTTCACGAGGAGTCGGAGCATCCCCAACATGCTTACGTGTTAATTGTAGAATCCTAAAAACTGTTATTTTGTCCTCTTCATTCCAATTTACAAACGCTTGATCTATCATTTTTCGAGCAAAGCCTTCCCAGCCAGTCAAAACGGGTTTTGGAACTTCAAGACGTATTTGGAAACATTTATCAAAGAACGATTTTGCACATGCACTACTGCTAAAACCATTTGAATTTTTTCCACATTCCCCGTAATTGTCTTCGTCCAAATGTTCCTTATTTTCCCAAAGTTTAGAAAGTCCATTTTTGTCATGAGGTACAATAATCCAGATATTTTCATACCATTGACAACCAGAATTTGAAGGATTTCTCTTCTGAAGAAACGTTTGCAGAGTTGACCAAATTTTCAAAGAATCTTTTGCTTCAATACGATCTAAATTATCAACAACGATAACTAGCTTGCTAGAAGGGTTATCCTTGAAAAGCTCATCCATGATGTCGCCAAAATATCTTTCAAACTCAATTGAAGAACGCTCCTCTTCAGAAGATATTTCCTGAGTAGCGGTTACGTCATCTTTACGTTCTAAAAATACCCAGTTATTTGCATTGAACAAACTTTTCATACCATCTTCTTTGCGTGCAGCTAAGTAGCCAATATTCGCAACAACAACAAAAAAAGGCATTATTGATAGAATTACCCCAATCCAAAAAGGCCAATGTGGGTTTCCACCCCATTGAAATGATAGTTGTGAACTATCAACTCCTGAAACAAGGCCAGCACCCAGTGGAACAGCCATGACTGAAAATGCCATCAGTTTCCCAAGAGTTGTACCATATTGATTTGTGTGAGTAAAGGTTTTACGAGTGCGATTTGAAATCTTTGCTTTTAGCTCATCGATTTTTCTACTCTTCATGCCCAACTGATCTAACAAAGATTCTAAAAATATCCTCCGAAGATGATCGCCTTCATGTGCCCATGCATCAAAATAAAAATAATGGAAAGCTTTTCCCTCAAGTTTCTTTTTTAAAATAGAAATTACTGTTGATTTTCCGGAGCCCCATTCTCCTTCCAAACCGATTGTAAAGCCTCGATCATTAGAGTCTATTAGATTAAACAATGTTTCAGCTACATTTTCGTGAGTCTTATCTTCAAAATAATCGTCATCTGAAACTTCATCTGAAAGAAGGTTGAATTGGTACATGTTATCGCCATATTCTCACATTTATATTCGCTTTTTAGAAAGTTCATCTTTTGAAAGCTGTTTTGTCCTAACTTTTATTTTTGATACATGAAAGACGATGCCACAATTAAACTTTTCCTTTGTAATCAAAAATATTCATTCGGAGCTTGTTAAATTGAAGTTGGAAGTTCCTGACTATTCAAATTAAGAAAATATCAAAAAGTAGATGGGATTATCTTAATAATTGAATTTGAAAGTAAGAATATAAGGGAGCCTCAAGCATCATATTCCTTCGGCTCAAACATCCTATCCAGCAAATCCAACCGATTAGTATCCCTAAGCTTGATGTAAATTAATTCCCACACACAATCTTTTTCGGGATCAACCTCGCATTTGCCATCCATTGAACCGCCGCAGGGGCCATTCAGCAAACCCTTGGGACACCGGGCTGTGGGGCAGATTCCCCCGAAAAAGTCCGCAATACAGTCTCCGCACATCACACACTGTTCTTCCTTTACATCCCCACAGGAGATCCCGCCAAGAGAATCCGTGTTTGTAGCAGGATGAACTTCCGCATCCGTAACTGAGGCAATTATGGAAAGCCCGCTTCCGCAGGACATTATGAGAAGGGAATCAGCATCTTTAATCTTTGGATCAAGGTCCAGAAGATAATCCAGTGACTTTACGCTGCATGCCGCTTTTGTGACAGTTCCACCAATAACATCCTTGCCTGCCTCCCTGAGTTTGCGGCACATATCCTCTACTTCAGGCTCCCCGCCGACATGGAGTTTTGTGGCACAGACTCCGCATCCTATAACAAAGATTTTGCCGGCATCATCCAGCATGGAAAGAATTTCCTCGAATGGTTTGGAAGAAGAAATTATCATTTTATTTCACTGGTAACGGTATTCTATATCATTGTATTCCCGAAGAACTGCATCAATCATTTCCGCAATCTTTGGAAGACCACGTGCTTGCCCCTGAAGCTTCTCTGCCAGTTTTTTGAGCTGCAGCAGGGTCCCCATCACAACGAGATCCGTCTTCTCGGTTTCATGGGATACAGCATTTCTTTCAAGAGCTGCATCCCCGCCTCTTGCGAGGATTTCCTGTTTGATAATGAGAGCTTCAGTCGTAGTTACGTTTTTGACAAGTAAATTGAACATCACAGTCTTGTTTTTCATTATTTGCGCACCCGTGGAAGTAACGCCCAGGGACTGCATCAACCTCACGGAATCATCAGGATCTGCTATTTCCAGCATCTGCACTTCCCGTTCACCGTCAATTTCCACAGGAGGGTTTCCTCGAATTGCAGCTGCCACTTTGACAGCATCAAGGGTTGGAGCCACATCGTGAGTGCGAATAATGTGAGCGCCTTTCTGGACTGCAATGGCAGTAGCTGCAAGACTTCCGTAGAGTCTGTCTTCTGCAGGTTTATCCAGGACTTCACCTATACAGGATTTACGTGAAAGAGCTGCCAGAATCGGTTTGTTGAAAGTTTTGAGTCGCTCAAAACGATCAAATGTTTCAAAATCGTACATAGGGATTTTTTCAGGAATCCATTTCCCGATGGCCGGATCAAGGATTACCCTGTCAGTGTCAATCCCCTTATCCTCACTTATCTGGAGAATATTCGCCAGAGATTGCATCACTTCATCCATTCCGAGAACATCCCCGGGAACTTTTTTGGATGCCATTACAACAGTCGGACAGCTGAAATCCGCTACAACGTCAACCATTTTTTCATCGATGGCAAATCCGGAAACATCATTAATTACATCAGCACCTTTATTCAGGGCTGCTTCCGCGAGATCAGAAAACATGGTATCTACGGAAATAACCGCATCAACATTACCAGCAAGTGCATCAAGGGCTGGTAGCAAACGATTACGTTCTTCCTCCCTTGAAATTGGATCTGCAAGAGGCCATGTGGAACGTGCCCCAAGATCCAGAATGGTTGCTCCCTCATCAATCATTTTCTGGGCAACATCCAGCAAGGCATCGCCTTTGACAACTGACCCTTTGTAAAAAGATTCGCGGCTTAGGTTCATTACTCCCATGATATGGACAGGATGCCTGTCCCCAACCTTCAGTCCGCATATGTCAACATCAACGACCATGGAATTACCAATACAAAGCTTACTTTATCACTTATATAAGTGCGCCCGCTGCCCTGCAAAATGCTTTGCGGCAAGCGTGACATGTGTAAGAAGAGTTGCAATGGTCATAGGACCCACGCCACCCGGAACAGGGGTAATGAGAGAAGCCTTTTTTGAAACGTTCTCAAAGTCAACATCACCGTAAACTTTGCCGTCTTCCTCGGTGATGCCGGCATCAAATATCACAACGCCTTCTTTAACCATATCGGCTTTGATGAGGTGCTTGACTCCGGTAGCAACAATAAGAATATCCGCCTCTTTTGTGTAGCGCTTGAGATCATCAGTAAAAACATGGCACACTGAAACCGTGGCATTGCGGTTTAGAAGCATTGCAGCCATGGGCTTCCCAACCACATTGCTGTGACCTATGATTACCGCATTCTTGCCCTGAATTTCCACGCCGTATTCATCAAGTGCCTTGATTATTCCGGCGGGCGTACAGGGAACAAGTTGTTCATCCCCGATGAGCAGGTTCCCGACATTGCAGGGATGGAAACCGTCAACATCTTTTGTGGGAGCAATTGCCTGCATGGCTTCCTCTGCATCCAATTGTGGAGGAAGTGGAAGTTGCAAAAGTATACCGTGAATATCTTCCCTTGAATTAAGGGATTCAATCAAAGCAAGAAGCTCTTTCTGAGAAACGGATGCATCAAGATTCTGATCTTCCGCATTGATACCAACCCTTTCGCATGCTTTGTGTTTAAGGCGTACGTACATTTTGGAAGCAGGATCATCTCCTACGAGGATAGTGGCAAGACCGGGAACAACGCCTGTGCTTTCTTTCAAGCCTTCAACTTCGCTCTTCACCTGCTCTTCAATCTTTTTTGAAAGAGCCCTGCCATCGATAATCCTGCTTTCATCTGTCATTTAACACACCTTAGAGATTCTGATAGATTGGGAAATCACTGCAGAGCTGCTGGACATCAGCACTCACTTCAGCAAGGACCTTCTCATCAGTTGGGTTCCTGAGAACTGTGTCAAGGAATCCTGCGATGTCATCCATCTGCTCTTCCTTCATACCGCGGGTTGTTGCAGCCGGAGTGCCTGCGCGCAGACCGCTTGTGATGAATGGTCCGCGAGTTTCAAATGGAATCGCATTCTTGTTAATGATAACACCTGCCTTGCTCATGATAGCTTCACCGTCTTTACCGGTGATATCGAACTTGTTAAGATCCATAAGCATAAGGTGATTGTCAGTACCACCGGAAATAATATCGAAATCCCTGTCAATGAGAGCCCCTGCAAGTGCATCGGCGTTCTTAATGGTCTGCTCCTGGTACTTCCTGAAATCAGTGGAAAGGACTTCCTTAAAGGCAACTGCTTTTGCTGCGATTGTGTGCATGAGCGGACCGCCCTGGATTCCCGGGAAGACAGCTTTGTCAACACCTTTTGCGTATTCTTCCTTACACATAATCATTCCACCACGAGGGCCCCTGAGGGTCTTGTGGGTGGTGGTTGTAACAAAATCTGCATATGGAATCGGGCTTGGATGAACACCTGCAGCAACGAGGCCGGCAATGTGCGCAATATCTGCAAGCAGGTAAGCATCCACTTCATCGGCGATTTCCTTGAAGCGCTTGAAGTCAATGATCCTTGAATAAGCGGAAGCTCCGACGACAATCATCTGCGGAAGTTCCTTCTTTGCCATTTCCATGAGAGCGTCATAGTCAAGTTCCTCTGTTTCACGGTCAACGCCGTAAGGTACAATGTCATACAACTGGCCTGAGAAGCTTACAGGACTTCCGTGGGAAAGGTGCCCACCGTGGGAGAGGTCCATAGACATGATTTTGTCCCCGGGTTTGAGGACAGAGAAATAAACTGCCATGTTGGAACCTGAACCGGAATGTGGCTGTACGTTTACGTGTTCTGCACCAAAGATTTCTTTTGCCCTTTCAATTGCAAGATCTTCAGCAACATCCACATACTGGCATCCGCCATAGTAGCGCTTTCCAGAATAACCTTCTGCGTACTTGTTTGTCATGATGGAACCCTGTGCTTCCATCACTGCGCGGCTGGCATAATTTTCGGAGGCAATCAGGTTAAGCCTGAATTCCTGCCTTTCTGCCTCCTGTTTCAGTGCTTCTTCAATTTCCGGATCGATTTCTGAAATATAAGACATACCTTTTTCCTTTCCTTTGGATTTAACGAGATTTGATATAAATTTATGATATTGAAACAATGCGGCCTTTAATGTCAAGACGTCCTTCTGCATACAATTTCACAGCTTCAGGATAAATCCGGTGCTCTTCCCTGAGAATCCGCTCTGCAAGGGAATCTTCTGTATCATCATCAAGTACCGGAACACATTTTTGCAGGATAATAGGACCAGAATCCATGTCTTCATCTACAAAATGAACTGTGCAGCCTGCAACTTTTACCCCATGCTCCAGAGCCTGTTTTTGTGCATGAAGCCCTTTAAAAGAAGGAAGAAGAGCAGGATGAATGTTTATTATCCTGTTTTTGAAATGTCGAACAATACCGCCACCCAGCAACCGCATATAGCCTGCGAGCAGCAGCAATTCCACGTCATAGCCGTCAAGAATCTCCAGAATACGACTCTCATATTGATCTTTGTCGGAGAAAGCTGACGGATCCACAAATTCCGCATTAATGCCGTGATTTCTGGCTCTCTCAAGCGCGTAAGCATCTTCCTTATCGCTAACAACAACACGGATAGCAGCATCCTTGATGTAACCATTTTCAATGTTGTCGATTATGGACTGGAGATTTGAGCCCCGTCCGGAGACCAGCACTGCTATGTTGAGAGTCATCGGACAACCATAGTTAATAAGTATATATTAGAGTTTTGGAAAAAGCACTCAACTTGAAACCTTGGAACGCTCATCTATGAGTGTATCCAATTCATCAGAATCCGAAAGTGAATCAAGTTCTTTCTTTTCAATCAAAACAGTATTTTCCACTGAAGTGTATTTGCTGTTTCCTTCAATGATGTATACAGATCTGGTTTGTGTAACCTCGGAGATGCTGCTCATCAGGTGAGCCCGCTTGAGCATTGAACCACTGTATTCACTGATTCCCGTAAGGAAAATAGTGGAAGGATCTTTGGAAACTGCCTTAAAGGGTGCCTGATCCGTTGACAGGACATCATAACCCAAACCCTGGATAAAACTCAGGATGCTATCACCAGAGGGGGCCGGCTTTTCAAGTTCAAAATCACGTCTTTCTTCCCTGAGTCCCCGATTCAGGATATCAATGGAACGTGCAAGAGCTACGTCCAGCAATTCCTCAAGCTGGAGAACTACATCAATGGAAGCATCCATGCACCCTTCTTCATACTTGCTGATGGTACGTCGTGAAACACCCAGATGTGTTGCAAGAGCTCCAAGAGATAAAGCCATCCTGCTGCGGGCCTCCTTTAGCACGTCACCGTCAATTGAAACGTAAAGTCCACCGGGGGCTGCTGAAACCAGTGGAGGAACATCTTCGACAAAACAGTCGTAAAGCGTCTGCAGGTTTAGAGCCGGAATGTCATACCTCATGTAAACTACGCTGTCCTCAAGCAACTGATCCCGTGTTTTAGCGCCAATGAGTACCGGGGAACCTCCCAGGTATTCCGCCAGCGACCTCATTTCAGAAGCCGTATCCTCATTCAGGCTGTCAATATTGTATAAAACCTTGCAGAAAAGAAGGACATCACCCTTTCTTGCAGCAAGATCAAAGCTTCGCGGACGGATATTGCATCTGTTGGAGATTACAAAATCAGCTCTGTCCAGTACATCAATTATTTGATGTATCAGAATGTCCTTTGTCATGACAAGTAGAATCTTCCAGACACAACTATATAAACATATCCGTTATAGAATGCTGACGTTGAACATATGATAATTGCATTTGATGACACCGATTCCCGAAATACAGGGATGTGCACCACATATCTCGGAGCCCTGCTTTTTGAAGAGCTGCAACAATACGGTAAAATCACAAATGAACCACTACTTATCCGCTTGAATCCTACAATTCCTTACAAAACAAGGGGAAATGCAGCTGTAGCCCTGCAAATTGAAACTGAACGACCTGAAGAAGTGATTTCCCACGTAATAGAAAGGGTGGAAGATTTTGCACAATTCCAGGATGAGAACACAAATCCCGGCGTGGTGTTTATTCACGCTGGGCAAGTCGAAAGCTGCAGGGAAGAGCTTGCAAACTTTTTCCTTGAAACGGTTCGGCAGGTCATAACAATTGACAGGGCAAAGGAAATCATTTCAAGAAATAAACTTGAAGCACGTGGCTACAAAAACGGCAGGGGGTTAATTGGAGCACTTGCTGCATCTGGTGCAGCCCTTGCAGAGAAGTGGGATTACACTTATGAATTGCTTGCTTACAGGCAACCGGAGAACTGGGGAACTCTCCGCCGTGTTGATGATGAAAGTGTCTGGAAAGCGGACAATGCAACTTATCCTGAAACCTGGGACAATGTTGATATGTCAAACAATTTGGTTGTCTGTGTACCACATTCCGTTGATCCCGTTCTTTATGGCATCCGTGGAAAGAACAAAGCCGCCATCAGGGAAACTGCAGATACGATTGAAGGAGAGAATACCGAAAGAACTCTCCTATACAGGACAAACCAGGGAACGGACATGCACCTGATTCCGGCATCCTTCATTGAA
The DNA here is from genome assembly GCF_017874375.1 of Methanohalophilus levihalophilus. Taxonomy (NCBI): domain Archaea; kingdom Methanobacteriati; phylum Methanobacteriota; class Methanomicrobia; order Methanosarcinales; family Methanosarcinaceae; genus Methanohalophilus; species Methanohalophilus levihalophilus. The sequence goes on along the minus strand of NZ_JAGGLK010000003.1, from coordinate 18,960 downwards.
GATTTACAGGATTTGCATTCCTATACCATTCAGTTGAAAGTTACATCAATTCCTCATACTATCGAAGGAGGGCATACCTTTTTCCAAAGCACTGACGAAAGGGGAAATACCATAGACTGCGCCGCTTTTGAACCAACCAAAAATTTCAGGGAACTTGTAAGGAAACTAATTCCAGAAGACATTGTAGTATTATCAGGCAGTGTCAAAGAAGGAACATTCAATATTGAGAAACTTGAAATCAAAAAACTTGAAACAAAATCTGAATTGGTAAACCCGACCTGCTCTTCCTGTGGAAAAAAGATGAAATCCGCAGGGAAAAATCAGGGATACAGGTGCCGCAATTGTAAAACAACAGCTTCTGAACTCGAAATGGTTGAAATTCCAAGGGAACTTGAAATCGGGATTTACGAAGTGCCTCCCTGTGCAAGAAGGCATTTGTCAATGCCACTTATCAGGAGAGACAAGGATGGATATATTCATCCATCAAGGTAAGTTTCAGAAGCGCAAATCGCTGAGATCCGCAATTGGCGGAACTTTTCTTTTGTGGAGATTAGAATCGATTCTTACCAGCAGTGAATGCATTTCTTCAGCGGAAACTCCCACCATCGATTGAACTACATTTGTATCCAGTCCTTCCAGAAGCAACGAAAGAATCCGGTCAATAGTATCATAAGGCAAACCAAGGTCTTCTTCATCTGTCTGGCCAACATAGAGAGCAGCAGATGGTGGCTTGTTAATAATATCTGCAGGAATGTCCAGAATATCGGCCATCTGCCTAACCTCAGTTTTGAAAAGATCACCAATCGGCTCGATATCAACTCCGCCATCGCCATATTTTGTGTAATAGCCAAGCAAAATCTCTGTTTTGTTCCCTGTGCCTCCCACAAGGTATCTTGCAAGATTTGCATAATAATACAAGATAGACATTCGTATTCTGGCTTTCAGGTTGCCATTGGCATACGACTCAGCCGGATTTCCTTCAGGCATATTGTTCAGGAAAGACTCGACTATTTCGGAAATGTCTATGGTTTTGAATTCAATTCCTAAAATGCCGGCAACCTGTGTGGCATCCAGCACATCTTCCGCCGGCGTAACATTCAGTTCTGGCATATGTATTCCTAGAACATTTTCAGGACCAAGTGCTTCCGCAGAAAGGTATGCAACCAGACTGGAGTCTATTCCCCCACTTAAACCAACAACAACTCCACCACATCCTGCTTCTTCACACTTTGTACGAATGAATTCAACTATCCTTTCCTTTGAGGCAACAAGTTCCATTAATCTACACCACAGAGAGGTTTAGGAAGAAAATATATGTACCTTTCCTATGAAAATGAAGGAAAAATAATTATATGCTGTGCTTCAATATATTTTTACATATATCCACCCGGGTGCAACGATGGAAGAAACTGTTTCCCACATAAAAGGGCTTGATGAAATACTTGAAGGAGGTTTAAACAAACCTTCCGCCATCCTGATAGCCGGTGCAGCCGGAACCGGAAAAACAACGATGGTAATGCAGTCCCTTTTCCTTGCTGAAAAGAAAGGAGAAGTCTGTATGTATGTGACATCCGATACTGACCCCTCATCAATGGTTCACAACTTTCTTACCGGGATGAGCTTCTATAATGTTTCTTTGCTTTCAAAGGGAAATATCCATCAGGTTCCAATCAACACGGAAGCCCTTGACAGGGGCATATACTCTTTTATGTGGAATCTAGAGGAATCAATTGAAAAAATACGTCCTGATCGCATCGTAATTGACCCAATAAATGCAATCGGATGTAGCTTTGATCTTGATGCGAGAAGACGTTTTTATTACGATCTCTTCCAGAGGACGAAGAAATGGGGTGCACTTGTTCTTATTACGGCTGAACTTACAGAAGAAGAGTTAGCCGGAAGTGAACTCAGTCATGTAGTAGACGGCATAATCCAGCTTTCAAACGACAAAAGGAGTTCCAGGAGAAATCGGCATCTTGAGATCTTAAAACTGCGTGGTCAGGAGTACATTCCCGGAAAACATCTGTTTTCAATAACCGGGGATGGAATTAATGTCTTACCCCGGGGCAGGGACATTGTTTCAGAAATCAGAGAGACAACTACGACAGGGATTCCCGGACTTGACGATATGACATCCGGCGGCATCCCTAAAAACAGTTCCACTTTACTCTGTGGGGATACAGGAATTGGAAAAACAACATTTGGCCTCCAATATGTTTGCTCCGGAGCTGAAGCCGGGGAAAATGCAATCTTTGTTAGCTTTGACGAGAATGCGAACAGGCTCAAAAGCATGGCTTCTGCAATTGGACTGGACATGGGAAAATTGGTAGAGGATGAATTGGTTACTGTTCTTGAAGAAAAGTCTTACTCATTTGAAATACCAAAGCACATTGCAAAACTGGAAGAACTCATTGAAAGTACCGGAGCAACACGGGTTTTTGTAGATGATCTGGAAAGGTATCTGGAAAACCTGGGAGAGGAAGGATTTGATTACATCCGTTGTTTGGCTGCGACCCTCAAAAACAGAAATGTTACATCTATTTTTGCTATCGCTGAAAGAGCGAACAGCAATTCCGGAAAAGCATTCCAGATGGATAACAAAATATCCCTGAATTACGTTAAGAGCAAGGCCGGAATCAAGCGAAGTTTAATGATCCAAAAACTCGCTCACGGGATACCTGATGATAAACTGAGGGAGCTAACAATAAAATCTGATGGAATCGAAATCATGGGAGAATTATCCCCGGACTTCCTTTTCTGATACATCGATGTTATTTAATCCTATTAATACATAAGCAGGGATATGAAAATCTTCGTGGCGGATACTGCAGTTTTTATCAACAGGTACCGGAAAAATGCCCCATTTGTAACTGTTCCGGGTGTTGTTGAAGAATTAAGAAGCAGAGAATCCAGCATTGAAGGTTTACTGGCAATTGAAAGCGGAGCAAGGGTTGAACAGCCTGACCCGGAAACGGTAGCAGAAATCCACCAAATGGCCAAAAATACCAGGGACATTGAGGAGTTATCAGGAACGGATATTGATATTCTTGCCAAGGCTTTGGAGTATAGGGATAAAGCTGTACTCCTGACAGATGATTATGCAGTACAGAATGTTGCATTGCTTCTCGGAATAGAAGTAAAGCCGGTTTCACAAAAGAAAATCAAAGATCGTATTATATGGGGAAAACGTTGCATCGGGTGCAGGAGAAAGTTTGACAGCGGAGATGAATGCCCGGTTTGTGGGTCGGCCCTGAAAAAAACCCGCAAAAGAAAAGTATAAGGTAAAAGATAATAGGATATGTCAGTAGAAAGTGGTGCCAATATGAAGAATATTGATGAATTAATACAGAAAGCAGTTGAACTGCAGGCAAACGGTCTGGTTACCGGGGAAATTGCCAATGAGTTGAATGTTTCAAGGGACACTGTTACATGGCTTCTTGCGAGAGCAAAAAGAGGCGCTGCATCACCTGCTGCACCAAAGGATATTTCCGTAAACTGGAGTAACATCGGTAAAAGCTCATACCGTCTCCGATACATTTCCCAGGCACTTTGCGACATGGTTCTTGAGAGCCTTAGTGAAAGCGGTGAAACCGTAGATATGGTTGTGGGAATCGGACTCAGCGGAGTGCCCATGGCAACAATCATGGCAGAGGAACTCGGCGCTGATTTTGCGATATTCCACGGTTATGATAACCGGAAAGAAAAGGAAAACCAGAGAGGCATTTTCAGCAGGAATTTCGGAAACGTTGCCGGAAAGAACTGTGTGGTTGTTGATGATGTAATTTCATCCGGTTCCACAACAACCGATGTATGCAAACAGTTAAAAGACAGCGGTGCAAAACCTGTCTCAATTGCCGTCATTCTCGACAAGAAGAATGCTGACCACATAGAAGGCGTTCCTGTAAACGCTCTTGTTCATATCGTAAGGGTTGATTGAGGAAGTTTAAACTTCCTCCACTTCTACGGCACCAACCTTTTCAGCCAGTCTGGAAAGCACTTCTTTTCTCATACCTTCAACAAATTTGATGCTGCCTACAACAAGGTGGCCTCCGCCGTTTACACCCGCCCCTACGAGTTCATCATGGAGTTCCCGTACCATCTGCGGGATATTCATTTTCACTCCACGGGAGCGGATTACGGCAAAGTCAGGACCGTAGCCAATGGTGATGACAGGTTTGCCCTCGAATTTCCGGCATAGCCTGTCATGAACTTCACCTGAAGTTTTCCCGGGTGCCGGGAAGGTGAATTTGTGAGCGTAGTTTTCCACATCCAGCACATTCATGATTGCACCGTTTGGCAATTCCGTGGATTTGACATTTGGAAGACATGCTTCAAGCTGCTCATCAATCATTTCATTTGCCTGTTCGCAGAGCAATGAAACCAGTTTGCTGTGACGAGAAGAACCAGAGAGATTCAAGATGTCGTCGATAATTTGTTTCCCACTGCTGAATTTCAGCCAATAGGCTTCAAAGTCCAGTGCAAGAGCCATTTTCTTAAGCTTTTCAAGCGGATAATAACCTGAAACAAGGTTTATGTACCGTTCAGCTTCAGGAGCCTCGGAGCGATCTCCCACAGCAGATACCGCAGGCAGATGTTTGATTTTGTCTGTCACATCCGGGTTAATCATCCTTGCAACTTCCGCAGAAAGCATACCTGCAGTCACACCGAAGTCTCCACCCACATGGGCCGGGTTTACATGAGCTTTCAGGTACTTATCCACCGATTCATGCGGATGGTGATGATCTACTACAACCATATCCATACCATACAATTCCACGTATTTCATCGCCGGAACATCCTCATCGGTGGAACCGTTATCAACCATGACTATGAGAGGAAGCTTCTGGCCGTGCCTCTCTGAATCTTCGAGAGCGAAGGAAATGTCCTTGGTGACATCCATCATTTCATAGAACGGGGCTTTTGAAGGAGCCCGTTTGTAAAAATAATGTTCGGAATCCGCACCATTGATCTCCTGGATCATCGGCAGTATTGCTTTCTCGATTGCCACTGCTGCAGTCATACCATCAGCGTCAGCATGGTGACGTAATAGAATCGGACGGGAACGAATAACAGCTTTTTTAATTACGCGGGCTACATTCTTCATTGCGGGACGTAAGTTTTCCATGATTTCGCTTTCCACAAGGAATTCCGTTTCTGATGGCTCTGCCTTCTTGTCAAGAGCAGCATCAATTCTTGCTTTTACGGATTTTTCCCTTTCACCGGTGAGATGCTTCATGCTGCGGACTTCAACCTGAAGTCTGTCAGCCCTCTGGTTTACATCCCCTGTAACCTTCACTATCATATCGGTGTCAATTTCAGGATATGCACGCTCTCCTGCCTTTTCAAAAGCAGCAGCGGAAATAAGTCCTTCTTCATCGGATATTATGAAAATCGTGGGCCCACCTGTCTGCTTGACCTGTATGACCTCACCCTCCACTTTCACAAGCCGACCCACAAGATCCTTGAGTTCGGAAGATTTCCGGATAGGAATGTCTTTTTCGACTTCAACCGTCCTGAATTCCTTAACGGTTTTAGGAATCAAATCCATTTTCCCATCCTGTCGGAGTTCATTGAGCTCCACTATGATGTGATCCCCGACTTCCAGCTTATCCTTGATATTACTGGAATGGACAAGACCCCGAACATTGGAATTCATATTGACGAAAGCACCGAAATCCACAACGTTGTTTACCTTTGCATGGTAGAGTTTTCCTACTTCAAGTTCGGCGATATCACACGAATCATCCAACTGGTGGACAATGTGAATTTCCCCACAATTCCTGCAAACTTCTTTTCCGTCAAGTGGCTCATCGATGGGTTTGCCACACATTTCACATTTGTAGAAATAGCCTGCGCCTTTGCAGGAAAGACAGTCTTCCTTTACTTCGATTTCTCCGCTCCCACAACATTTCTCACATTCGGCGGAGCCTTTCAACAAACTGTTCATGTCTTTTTCTGAAAGGGACATAAGATTAACAGAACGTGGTTTGCCGGAACCCTTGCATTCAGGGCATTTTTCCTTTGATACGGAAGTATAACCTGCGCCGTCGCAGTCATTGCATTTCTCTTTCATTGTATCTGTAGGGGTGATTGATCTACTGGTTTATTTAGGTTGCTGAAAGAAAAATCATATTTCGTCAACAACCTTTATTATCAACATTTACAAATTATTACTTCCAGGGAGAGGTATACTCATGGTGTTCGAACAAATTACAATTCTTGCAATTATTGTAGTGATAGCTATCCTTACGCAGGCCATTAAGGTCGTAAAGGAATACGAACGTGTTGTGATTTTCAGGCTTGGAAGATTTAGCGGGGTGAAAGGCCCCGGTATTTTCTTCATAATCCCTATCATTGATACGGCGGTCAAAGTTGATCTGCGTGTCGTAACCATTGACGTCCCAAAACAGGCAGTCATAACTCATGATAACGTAACAGTGGCCGTTGACGCTGTTGTGTACTATAAGGTGCTCAACCCCGAATCTGCAATTACGGAGGTCGAAGATTATAAGTTTGCGACCGCAGCGCTTTCCCAGACCACCCTTCGTGATGTTATCGGCCAGATGGAACTCGACGACGTCCTTTCATCAAGGGAAGAGGTCAACAGGGATATCCAATCAATGCTGGATGCATCCACAGATCCCTGGGGAATCAAGGTTACAGCCGTAACCCTGCGTGACGTGAGTATCGATGACACAATGCTTCGCGCAATCGCCAAACAGGCAGAAGCCGAAAGGGAGAAGCGTTCACGTATTATCCTTTCAGACGGTGAATTCAAGGCAGCCGAGAAGATGAAAGAAGCAGCTAAGTTGTATCAGGATGTACCTGTAGCCATCAAACTCAGGGAACTCCAGACCATTGCAGAAGTTGCAAGGGAAGGCAATATGGTCGTAGTTACCAATACCGGAGACACGGGCAATATTGCTGCCCTCACGGAAGCCTTTGCAAAGAAATAAGCGGAGGATCTGAAACATGAAAGGGCTCCAATACCTTTCTTTCTTTTCTTGCATACTCATCCTTCTACTGCTGATCCCGATGGCTTCAGCAGAAGAAGTTATGGTTCTTGAGATGGATGATTCAATTACACCTGTTGCCGATGATATGGTAGCGGATGCACTTGCAATCTGCGAGGAAGAAGGTTACGAAGCCCTTGTAATTACCTTAAATACGCCCGGCGGCGGACTCGATGAAACCCTGAAAATCATCGAGAACATAGACGACTCGCCGGTTCCCGTCATCGGATATGTATATCCGGAAGGTACAAAGGCCTGGTCTGCAGGAACTCTCATTCTCATCAGCACCGATGTGGCAGCAATGGCACCCTTTACCGTAATTGGTTCAGCCCAACCGGTAAGTGTATCACCAACCGGCTCACAGCCTATCAATGATTCTAAAATCATAAACGCAATTGTAGCCCTTGCACAGGAAAAAGCGAGCCAGCACGACAGAAATGTGACGGCAGCAGAAGAGTTCATCACCAAAAACCTCAACCTGAATGCCGAAGAAGCACTGGAAGCCGGGGTAATCGAGTACATTGCTGAAGACATCGATGATTTGCTTGTACAGGTGGACGGTGAAAACGTAAAGGGCAGGCAACTCAACACTTCCGGAGCGGATATAATTCCTTATGAACCGGGAGTTTCACTTGCATTTATGGAAATTATCTCAAACCCGATAGTTTCATCCCTGCTTCTTATGATTGGAATATACGGGATTATCTTCGGCATTTCAAGCCCTGGAGTCGGAGCGGAAGTGTTCGGCGGCATAAGCCTCGTTCTTGGTTTAATCGGGATCGGTTTTGATGTGAACCTTGCAGCCATATTCCTCATTGGAATTGGAATTGTGTTGTTGATATTGGAATTGCAGGCGTCAGGCTTTGGCATATTCGGTATAGCCGGAATAATATGCTTGGTTGCCGGCAGCGTCTTCCTTGTTCCGAATGATTTCCCGCGCTGGTATGGTCCAGCGGAGGCACAAATGACAATGATATATTATGTACTGGTTCCCACAGCAATTGTAGCGATATTCTTTGCTTTTGCCCTGTATAAGGTCATACAGGTGAGAAAGAGAAAACCCATAGTAGGAGAAGATATGGTGGGCGAACGTGCAGAAGCACTTGACGAGATCTCACCTGAAAACAGGGGTTATGTGCGCTACCACGGAGAATACTGGAAAGCCGAATCAGAAGAAACTATCCATCCCGGAGAAAAAGTGGAAATAATCGGAAAAGACGGACCCGTTTTGACCGTCAAACTAAAAGAAAACCCAAAATGAAATATCAGGAAAGGTGTCTAAGCCTTTCCACAACTTTTCTTTTCTTTTCAATTGCCTCATTTGCAGCCTTATCGATTGCTTTTCTCATGGTCTCGAAATCATCAGGCTGCTCCTCACCCATCATCTTCTTGATTGGAGTGTAAGCAGATTCCCTGAATCTTGGTGAAAAGTCCCGGGTCACGCCATCAACTATCAAATCGGCACCTGTACCTTCTTCCACACGACCAACTATATCGATGGCTACACCCGCATTACGAATACATTCCATGATTGCAGGAGCGATATCAGCTGGAGCAATAATCAACAATGCATCAAGTGAAACACCCAAGTAATCTATTTCGAGTTTTTCCAGCATTTCCAGAACACGAGTATTTACAAGCGGCCGGAGTTTGTCCTCTTCAAATATGAGTTTGACACCAGCAGTTCTGGAGATCTCTTTGGCATCCCCACGAACCCCTCCGTTAGTTACATCAGTCATAGCATGTACCTTCTTCTCCAACCCTGACTCAAGAAGGGCTTCACATGCTTCAAGGAATTTGATATTTATGGTTTCATCAATCACATCATGCATACCATAGTAAAGTGCCGTTGTCGAAATCGTACCTCCACCGGCACCTTCTGTCATTAGAATAACGTCCCCAACTGCAGTGTTTTGCCTTGCTGCAAGCGATGATGAAATTCCAACAGCCCCCACACCACCGGTCATACGACCACCGATAACCATATCCCCGCCTATTCTGAGAGTACTACCGGTAATCAAAGGAATACCGGTAAGTTCGGAAACAGTGGTTATTCCTGCAATGTGGTCAAAAATCATACCCACATCACCATCATCTGCAACATGGATGTCAGATAAAAGGGCGAGTGGTCTGGTACCCATTACATAGACATCCCTCAAAGAAGCTCTTGCAACATGGAAACCTGAAAGATAAGGGAAATCGCTCAGGCGTGAATGCATCCCATCAATGGTAATCACAAGATACTTGTCATCATCAATTTGGACGGCTCCGGAATCGTCCAACTGGCTGCTGTCCACAACAGCATTTGTGCTGCCTATAACCTCTGCTATTTTCTCATGGGTGTAAAAGTCACCTGTTCCTCGTGAACCTACACCAAAACGTCCCATGCTGACACCGGAAACGGATGAAGTTAGGACATCCCCTTCTACATTCAGAGTTGCTTTTGCTTCCTCAACTGCTGCCTTTGCAAGTGCGAGAGAATATTCAGGAGTGGACCCTTTTATTTCCTGAATTCGATCTGCAAGCCTTTTTTCAATATTTTCCTCGCCCTTTGAAAGGGCCCGTTTTGCGTATCCTTCAATATCCATGTTATCCCTTTCAGCACATATCGACAAAATTGCGGAGCATTTTTAGTCCCACTTCACCACTTTTCTCGGGGTGGAACTGTGTTCCCATGACATTGCCCTTGTCATTTACAACTGAAGCGGCAAAATCGAGGCCATAGTTGCATGAAGCAAGTGTGTGGGAAAGATCCGTATCTACATAATAAGAATGTACAAAATAGACAAAGGAACCGTCTTTAATCCCTTTGAAAAAAGGGTGCTCCTGCTTTATGGAAAGAGCATTCCAGCCCATGTGTGGAACCTTCAGTTCAGAATGAGGAAACCTGACAACGTTGCCCGGAATCAGACCAAGTCCTTCAGCTTTCTCTCCTTCCTCGGAATGCTCCATGAGCATTTGCTGGCCCAGACAAATCCCGAGCATAGGTTTCCCGGATTTAATAAATTTGTTTATTCCTTCAAGAAACGGAACGATGTTTTTCATGGCATCATTGAATGCCCCGACTCCCGGTAGAACAAGACCATCTGCATGCTCTAATTCATCAGGATTTTTTGTTATAGTTACCGTTGCCCCTGCATGCTCAAGTCCTTTCTGGACACTCCGGAGATTTCCAAGACCGTAGTCAATGATCACGATATTTTTCATGGTGATTAAGTAATGGTTTTAATACATCAATTTAACGAACCGTGGTGTCACCAGCAAATTCCTACATACTCGATTTCCGTAGACAGCGCTTCTGGATCAATCAAATGACGACCATCTATGACAAGATTTCCTTTCATCAAAGAGAAAGCTTCGTCCAGATCCCTGAATTCGTCCCACTCAGTCATGATTAAACAAGCATCTGCATCTCTGAGAGATTCAACACTGCTTTCACAGTAAGTGATTGTATCAAAAACGTTCTCCATGTTTTCTGATGCAAGCGGATCATATGTTTTTACTTCTGCACCGAGTTCGAGCAGTTTCTTTATGACCGGAATTGAGCGTGATTCCCTTATGTCATCAGTGTTGCCTTTGAAAGCAAGCCCTAAAACAGAGATGGTTTTTCCTGAAAGATCAGGAATCTTCTCCTGTAACAACTCTACCATCTGGAGAGGTTGTAGTTCATTTACTTCCATTACGGATTCAAGAAGGGAGGGATAATAATCCATTTCCTTTGCCTTTCCTATTAGTGCCCGAACATCTTTTGGAAAACAGGAGCCTCCAAACCCTGCGCCACTATTAAGAAAATTAGGACTTAGCCTGAAATCTTTCCCTACGGCATTCATCACTTCGTAGGTGTCTATACCCAGTTTTTTGCAGATATTACCTATTTCGTTTGCAAAAGAAATTTTGGTTGCAAGAAGAGAATTATTTGTATACTTGATCATTTCTGCGGTTTTTGGATTGGTGTAAGTGATTTCACAATCAACGTCTCTATATAACTCGGAAACAAGTGCTCCTGAGCGTTCGTCGATGGCACCCACAACAATCTTGTCAGGATTCATGAAATCATCAACGGCTCTCCCCTCTCGCAAAAATTCCGGATTCATCGCTACTCCAAAACCTTCTCCTGCGATACGGCCGGAATACTCTTCAATCAGGGGCAGGACAACATCTTCGGTGGTACCGGGTACTACCGTGCTTTTGACAACTACAACATGATAGCCACTTTTAGAGGCTATTGCAGAACCCAGACTCTTACTGGCAGCGCCTACAATGGAAAGATCAATCCCGCCATCATTGCCTGAGGGAGTGCCGACACAAATGAATGAAATATCAGTATTCTGGACAGCGTATTCGTAGTCTGAAGTTGCTATCAGGTTCTTTCCAACATGTTTCTGCATGAGATCTTCGAGGCCTTCTTCCCATACAGGAGGATACCCATCATTGATTTGACTTACTTTCTTCTCATCTATATCAATGCAAATCACTTCGTGTCCAAGAGCTGCAAAACATGCTGCTGTTACTGAACCAACATAACCGGAACCTATAATTGAGATTCTCATTGTAATTATCACCCGGATTTGTAAAATGTTTTTATGAATATATCAGGATAATGGTGAAGGAAATCAAATATCAAACCGATTTCACAACAATAGCTTCTCCTGCTTCAATGGCATCAAGAATATCCGCTGCTACATGTGAGTTCTTCCGGATCTTCACTTCCCCATGCCTGCTTACTGTAGCTGTAAAAAGATAATCCTGTCCGATAAGAATTTCAACGTCACGAGTAGCCAGTTCCGGGACATCAAGAATCAAGTGACGTTTTGTTTGCTCGACCACGGGTCTTAGTTCAGAAGAGGAAGATCTACTTCGTTCACCTTTTTTATCAGGTTTCCCACTTAGCTCACGCACGTCAATGCCAATTCCCAGCTGCTTTTCAATTTTGTCAATGGTTGAGCCACCCTTTCCTATGACCTGCGGGATCTCGAACTCAGCAACTTTGACAACTGCCTTGCTATCGGAAATAATCTCAACTTCCACGCGACCGTCTACATAACGTTCCATTACGCTGCGGATTTCATTTTCAGCAAGTTTCCATGTGGGTTTCCCTGATACTTCCGAAACAGGCATTACAACTACCTGCTCTCCAAATGTATAGATTTCATATTCAACCACTCCACTCTCGAAGTCTGAAATCACAATCACAGGACGTGCAAGATCTGCTTCGGTCATGCCAGATGGCACTTTCACTGTAAATTCCAGAACCTGCACCTTTGCTACTTCACCCTTGTCAATAAAAACGACAGTATCAACTACCTGGGGAATAATACCGAGTTCAACCCTTCCAATCAGACGTTGTATCGCATCAACCGCCCGGTTTGCATGAACTACGCCAACCATTCCGACACCGGCAAGCCGCATATCTCCGAATATCTCAAAATCATGGGTTTTGCGAACTTCGTCATAAATGGTGTAATCGGGTCTTACCAGAAGCAATACATCAGCAGTATTCGCCATATCACCTTCCAGCGGAGCATACTGTGTAATTTCAGTCGGCACCTGAAGATCCCTGGGAGATTCCATGGTTTTGACAACATAACCGTTTTCGTGGAGATAATTAGCAAGCCCTGCAGCAAATGTGGATTTTCCTGCTCCGGGAGGACCGGCTATCAGGACACCACGCTGCATTAACACACGTTCTTTTAGCTGTTCGCTTAAGCGGTATTCCTCAAGCCTCACGGAGGCCACAGGTCTAACTGCTGTAATTTCGATATCGTCTGAGAATGGTGGACTCGAAATAGCTATCCTCATGTCACGAATCTGCAAAACTGATGCGCCTGAGGCCGATAATTCAATGAAGGATTCATTGTCTGATCTTGCTCTTTCAGACAGTTCTCTTGAAATGTAGTGCAGTTCCCCATACGTACATGGTGTTTCACGGACAGGTACAAACTCTACATTTCCGATACTGCCCCTTTTTGCCATGGGAACGACACCGTTTTTGAGATGTACCGACATTGTATCATCTGTGAAGAAATCTTCGATTTTAAGTGGAGTTACTTCAAACAAAGAGGGCTTCAGGTATTCAACATTCATTCCCCGTGCTCTGGCAACTTCAGCCTGAATTCGATCCCCTGTGACGAATTTGGCATCCAGTTCCTCGCCTACGGAACGAATTAGAGCGTCAATTTCGCCACCCTTTGCCAGCTTAACCTCATCCGGTCCCGGACGAATTCCAACAAAAGAAACATCCACCTCTCCTTCGCGAGCCAGATCCTGAATTGCTTGCAATTCCTCAAGGCCTTTGTACCCGATTTCAAGTCCACGGTTGGCCTGTGCTTCAATTTCCGCAACCACGGCTTCCGGGACAAAAATCTTCGCACCAGCATACTCTCCTGAACGTATTTTTTCGGAAATACGCCCATCTATGACAACGCTGGTGTCAGGAACTACTCTCAGGTCATTGGAATTATCCATGCTAAATGGATAGTGGCGAATGTATTTAATTCAATGCTTCAAGAAATTAGTAAATGTCTTCAGGATTAAAGATCTTCTTGCCAACAACGTCACCTTCGATGTTGCGGTAGAAACATGATCTGTAACCGGTGTGACAGGCCCCGCCTTCCTGTTCTATTTTCGCAAGAAGGACATCCATATCACAGTCAACCAGCAATTCTTTTACGGTCTGAAGATGACCTGAACTTTCACCTTTTTTCCACAGTTTCTGTCGGCTGCGGCTCCAGTAGTGCATTATACCAGTTTCGATGGTGAGTTCAAGAGATTCCCTGTTCATGAAGGCAAACATGAGGACTTCACCTGTTTCACTGTCCTGTGCAATTGCCGGTATCAGGCCGTTGTCAAACTTTAGTTCATCAAGATCGATCATGGTAATCACCTTTGAGACATACTATAACTATAAAAAGTAAGAGGCTTCATATAAAAAGTAATCAATCCTCTATTTGCTAGTATTAACTTTGAATTACATTGCATAACATATCATCATAAGGTGAACAGATGGACTATAGTTTTGATGGATCAGGTAGCTACAGGACACCGACAGGAGTTGCGGGTCTTGATGTACAATTGGGAGGGGGCGTCCCACCGGGAACTACAATATTACTTCTGGCAGAACCCGGCACCAGTTCGGAAGTTTTCGCACAACAATTTGTTTATGGAGGTCTCACCAGTGGAGAAGAAGTATACTATTTTTCCTCCGAACACCCAATAAATGAAATTGTAGAAGATATGAAAAACTTCGGATGGGATATTGAAGGATACATTGACACCAACCAGATGGATTTCATCGACGCATACAGCCTTCGTTTTTACAATGTTCTCCCAAAACATCTTTCCATCGATCTTTCTGCAAAAGACTTCATCAAACAGAACATCGATTCCATGAATTTACTTAAGGCCGTTGTGAATGAACCGCGGAAAGAAAGATACAGAGGGGTTATTGACTCAATGTCTTTCTTCCTGAGAGCATATGAGCTCAGTAATGTTGTCGAAGCAATTGAAGTGATTTCCTCTGTGGGGAAAGCAACAAATGCAGTGCAGCTTATTCTGATGACTTCAGGAATGCATGATACTACTGTGGAAAATACCATGAAGGACATATGTGACGGAGTCATTGAATTCAGGATGAAGGAGCGGGGAAGTGAAGTTGAGAGATCTATTCTCATAAGAAAAATGCGTGGCATGATCCCCCCCAGCAAGACCATATCATATAATATTACTAACAAGGGAATTGAACTTGAAACCACAACCAGAGTCCTTTAATTGAGCCAAAAACATAATACGAGGTGGCAATTCATGAAAAATAACCTTTCACAAATATTGAAAGATATATTTACCTCATCCGGGTACAACGTTATGGATTCAAGTACCGCGGATTTAATAGCTGAGAAAAACGGAGACAAGATGTACATTAAGTTTGGAAACGGACTTGATCGTTATTCAATAGATGATTTTTCAAGACATATTCCCGATGGAGTAGGCCTTTTCGTTGTTACAGGCGAAGCTGAACAGGAAACTGTTGCCGATGCAAGAAGAAGAGGTATTATGATCTGGGACCGCACTGAACTGGCATACCAGATTGGAAAAGCAGTGCTTGCAGATCTCGAAGGTGAAGAAATCGATCTTGTGGAAACAGAAACTGCTGTACCCAGGGAAGAGAATTACATTATTGCTGAGGATAACACTTTCCAGAATAATATGTTTGTAACTTCGACATCAAGTGAACAAAACCAGGAGGTTACACAACCTGTTGCTTCTATTAAGGCAGAGGAGGCACAGGTTTCTGAGCTTAACCTGAAATCTTCACCAATTAATATCAGAAAGGATAAAGCTATTTCAATTGCAAGACCTCAGCTTGGTTCTGTCAGCGATGCAGAACTGAAGTTTGTTCCTTTCTGGAAGTATGTCTATTCCCTTCATTCAGAATACCAATTTAAGTCCAAAATGATAGATATCTCCGGCGAAGGGGAAGGTTTTATCAATGCAGTTAACGGAAATTCGGAAGAGTTTACGCTTCCTGAAATTCGCAATA
Source organism: Methanohalophilus levihalophilus (assembly GCF_017874375.1). Taxonomy (NCBI): domain Archaea; kingdom Methanobacteriati; phylum Methanobacteriota; class Methanomicrobia; order Methanosarcinales; family Methanosarcinaceae; genus Methanohalophilus; species Methanohalophilus levihalophilus. The sequence continues at coordinate 3,411 of NZ_JAGGLK010000003.1, read as the reverse complement.
GCGTTCAGGTTGAATGCGAATATGAAATAAGAAGTCCGTCTACAACTGATGCTGAAATTCGGGGAGATTTGCTCGAAAAAATTATTGAAGAGCATACAAAGGACGTTAAATTCGGAAACACAGTCGGAGAAGCAATTATTTCAGAGCATAAGCGGTTTAAGCCGATGAAGGATGACATAACGATTCGAACCGAACTTGTTTATGTTCCTGTCTGGGAAGTAAAGGGAAAAAGAAATTCAGTAGAAATCAATGCATCAACTGCTGAAATTCTAGACAATCCGTCTGACAGCGATGTTGAATTCATGTAATGGATAGGCACGACAATTTAATATAGCAACACCCGGCTAAAGTGAAGTATACTTACTTACAAAAGGAGAGAACAAATGGTAGAAATTACTGATATCGCAGCTCAGGAACTTAAATCCCTGATGGAGTCTGAGGATAAAAAAGACCATGCACTGAGAATTTTTGTCGCAGGTCTTGGTTGCAGTGGTGTACAGTACGGTATGGCACTTGACAACGAAACAAAAGAGGACGACGTCACAATTACCGATAAGGATGTTAAGATTGTAATGGCACCTGATGTTCAGGAAGAACTTGATGAAGCAAAAATCGACTTTATCGAGACTCCTGATGGCAAGGGTTTCATTATTGATAATCCAAAAGCCATGAGCAGCTGCGGTTCATGCGGTGGCGGATGCCACTAATTTAACTTTTTATAAACTTCTTTTTTTGCATAAAAACTGCATTACATCAGTAGAGGTGATACAGGATGATTCCAGGCATGGGTGGAAAGGGTATGAACCCTAAGAAGCTTAAGCAGATGATGAAGCAAATGGGCATCAACATCAACGAGTTGGCAGATGTGGAACAGGTTATAATCCGTATGCCAGATCGTGAAATTATATTCAATGATGCCAACGTGACTATAATGAATGCACAGGGAGTAGACACTTACCAGATAGTAGGAACCCCTGAAGAAGTAGCAAGAGAGTTGGAAATTCCGGAAGACGACATCAGGCTTGTCATGGAGCAGGCAAATGTCTCCGAAGACGAGGCAAAACAAGCTCTCAAAAATGCAAACGGCGACCTTGCCGAAGCAATTGTCGCATTATCCTCCTGATTAACAGGAGGAAAACTCTTTTTTCCCTTTTTTATTCCATTAAATTCATTTCCATGAGAATGGAATGATATTCATTAACAGTGTACTGGGAATTTACAGCCCGCTTTATAACTTCGCTGAGTGAGGGGTGGATATCCATTGAATAGATTAGCGGATATACATTCTGTGTTTCGGTATACATTAATGGAATGAATTCATGAATTAGAACTGAAGCTTCAGGCCCGATTATATGAGCACCTAATATTTTTTGGGATTCTGCTTCAAGGATAACCTTCACAAAGTAGTTCTTAAGACCCATGGCAAGGCCTTTCCCGGTGCCCTCAAAGGGTTGGAAGCCAATGGAAATCTTTTCTTCCCCATAGTGTTCGATTGCTGCATTTTCGCTCATACCTAACCCAGCAATTTCAGGCCATGAGAACACTGCATGTGGAACTGCGTGATAATCAACACTTACATCGTGTTTTAGGATAGCATTGCGATAGACAACGGTAGATTCATGGTTTCCCACATGTTTGAACAGGTATTGTCCATTTGAATCACCAAAAGCCCAAACATTGGGGGACGTGGTCTCAAGATGTTCGTTTACTTTGATCCAGCCTCTTTCATCAACTTCAACATTACCTTTTTCAGGATGGAGTATATCAGAATTTGAAGCCCTTCCCGTTGCTACCAGAATTGCTTCTGCTTCGATTTCCAGCTGGGAACCATCTTCTGACGAAGTCCCTGCTACTACTTTCTTACCGTTTTCCTCACGAACTTCAGTCACGTCATAGCCGGTTAAAATTTCCATGTACTGCTCCATTTCTCTCCGGACCAATATGGAGATTTCCGGTTCTTCCTGAGATAGAACACGATTGCCTCTGCCTATTATGGTAACTTTGCTACCCATTGCCGAAAAGAAATGCCCATATTCCGCTGCGATATAGCCTGCCCCAATAATAACGATGCTGTTCGGAAGAGAAGTCATCTGGAGAACAGTATCGCTGGTCAGGTATTCAGTATTTTCAAGGCCTTTTATTGGTGGAATAAGGGTTTTTGAGCCGGTGCATAAGAAGATCATGGAGGCAGTAATTGTTTCATCTCCTACTTTCAAAGTGTAGGGCGATATGAATTCAGCAACCTCCGGATAGTAATCGAAATCTTCTGTCTCCTGAAGACCACTACGAATCATTTCAATGTCAGAAGAGATTGATTTTCGCATTCTTTCCATGACTGTATTGAAATCTATGTTGTCAATCCTGCTATGTATTCCAAAGTTTCTTGCAATTTCAATGTTTCGAACAAGTTCTGCCGGATAAAGGAGCATTTTGGAAGGGATACAACCTCTCGTGAGACATATCCCACCCGGGTCATCCTTGTCAATAACGGCAAGTTTCATTTCAGGATGTTCCTGAAGAATTGAACCAATATAGTTCATCGCAGAGCCAGTACCGATGATGATAAGATCGTATTGTTTCATGATCAAACCCCTTTCTGAAGAAATATTGGAAGCAATTCCAATTATAGGTAGTGGTAACTGGCCCTTATGAAAAAAAATGAAATTATGGATTATCAAACTTCAGTTATCCATGTTTTCAACTTTGTCCTTAACCAGATTCTTAAGATCTTCAAGATCTGTCTTCTGGTTAATTTCATCTGATGTGATGAGAAGGGATAGTTCCCCGTCTTCATCCATAAAAGCACATGGGAATGAAGCTTCCATTTTTCCGTATGTCTGCCTGAACTCATCCTTGTGCAAAAACTTAACAGGCAAGCCAAGATCGTCTACAAAAGACTTCCAATCACTTTTCATTCCAGTGTTGCTGTATGTGAGAGCACAAAGATTACAACCGTATGTGGAAGGAGAAACTATTTTGTGAAAATAATCTTTCATTTCATTCATCAATCCACTGTCAGCATTGTAAACAAAAACAAGAGTTCTCTTTGCCATCAAAAACACCAAGACCCATTACTGTCTGAAAGTATACTTTTCATTTCATATAGGGTTTTTGAAATGCGAATTTCTTCAAATCTCCATTTCTCTTATAAATAAGCTCACCAGAAATGTAGAGATGGAACTCATTGATAGTAGATTAATCAGGAAAAAAATTGAGTAGGTAAAAGTAGAGTGAGCACAGCCGACGCCCGAATTGCGCTTCGGGAGAACACGTCTGTTTCGCTCCGCTCAACAAGACTTCCAGCTCGTTGATAGTCGATTACTCAGAAAAAAATTGAGTAGGTAAAAGTAGAGTGAGCACAGCAGCGATGTATAGTTCCCAAAGACTCGCGTACTTTAGTACAATATACAA